>NZ_JBEXPH010000355.1:0-4440 GCF_040611955.1 Streptomyces sp. NPDC006510
TAGGAATAGTAAGTTATGGAGGGGTTGGCTGTCAGACTATGGGGTGGCTGGACTGCTGGGCCGGTCCACCAGTCGCACTGCCGCATCCGGGACGGGGCGATGTCCGGACCGGGGAGCCTGGTCTTGATGGCACGGGCCGCGCCGCCGACCAGCTCGCGCAGCGAATCGACCGCGACGACGTGTCCGAGGCGGTACTCCTCGGGTACGGCGTCGACCAGTTCACGGCGGTAGTCGACCACCAGGATGCGGGCCTCGGCCGCGGTGTACCGGGCGGTGATGGAACGGACCAGCAGGCGCAGCAGATTGGTCCTGCCGCTCTCGCTGTCCCCGATGCCGATCAGGTGCGGGGTGCGGCCGAAGTCGTGCCAGACCGGCGAGAGGGTCTCCTCGTCCAGGCCGATCGGGACGCGCAGCCCCTCGGTGCGCTCGGGCTCCGGGAGTTCCGCGGCCGGGAGGCGGTGCGGCAGCATCCGTACCGGCGGGGCCGGCGGGCCCTGCCAGTGTTCGGCGATCCGGCCCACCAGGTCGGCGACGCCCTCGGCGAGGTCGTCGGCGCTGTCGCGCCCGTCGATGCGGGGCAGCGCGGTCAGGAAGTGGAGCTTGCCCTCCATGGTCAGGCCGCGTCCGGCGCCGCGCGGCACGGTGGCCGCCTTGCGGATGTCGATCATCGAGTCCATCGGGTCGCCGAGCTTGAGTTCCAGACGGGTCAGGGCCTGGTCACGGACCTGGGCGGGGAGCTCGATCCAGCGGGCGGTGGTGACGACGATGTGTACGCCGTAGTTGAGGCCGCGGGCGGCAATCTGGTGGAAGGTGGGGATCAGCGAGTCGAAGTCCTGCTTGACCGTGGCCCAGCCGTCGACGACCAGGAAGACGTCGCCGTGGGGTTCGTCGGGGAACTCTCCGGCGGCCCGGCGGCGCCGGTAGGAGGCCATCGAGTCGATGCCGCGGTCCTGGAAGAACTGCTCGCGTTCGTTGAGCACGGCGGTGACCTCGGCCACCGTACGGCTGATCCGTTCGGTGTCGAGCCGCCCGGCGACACCGCCGACGTGCGGCAGCCCGGACAGCGCGGAGAGTGCGCCGCCGCCGAAGTCCAGGCAGTAGAACTGCACTTCGCGCGGGGTGTGGGTGAGGGCGAGCGCGCTGATCAGGGTCCGTACGACGGTCGACTTGCCGCTCTGCGAACCGCCCGCGATCGCGACATGGCCGCCGGAGGCGGAGAGGTCCACCGTCAGCGGGTCGCGGCGCTGCTCGAACGGCATGTCCACGAGTCCCAGGGGCACCTTGAGCATGCCCGGCCCCGATGTTCCCGCCGGGGTGAGGCCGCGTTCCGGGTCGGGCTCGGGCGACGGCAGCAGCAGGTCGAGCGCGGGCGGCAGGTCCAGCGGCGGCAGCCACACCTGGTGGGCGGCCGGTCCGGAGTCGCGCAGCCGTTCCAGGGCGACGGAGAGCAGTGTGTCGCCGGTGCCGGACTCCTCGGGTGAGGCGGCGGGTTCCGGGTCGGGGGTGCGGGCGGGGGCCCGCGGAACGACCCAGTCGGTGGTCCAGGGCATCACCTGGCTGGCGACCCTGGCCTGGACGGCGGCGCCGCGCCGCTTGCGGTACGGGCCGGAGACGTAGGCCGCCCGGAACCGGGTCAGCGCCTCGACGCCGCTCTTGAGGAAGCCGCTGCCGGGCTGGGAAGGCAGCTGGTAGGCGTCGGGGACGCCGAGCACACCGCGCGACTCCATGGCGGAGAAGGTGCGCAGTCCCACCCGGTAGGAGAGGTGGCTCTCCAGCTGATGCATGCGGCCTTCGTCCAGGCGCTGGGAGGCGAGCAGCAGATGGACGCCGAGTGAACGGCCGAGCCGCCCGATCATCACGAAGAGGTCCATGAACTCGCGGTGCGCGGAGAGCAGTTCGCTGAACTCGTCGACTACGACGAAGAGGCTCGGCAGCGGTTCGAGGTCGGCCCCGGCCGCGCGGGCCTTCTCGTACTCCAGCGCGGAAGTGTGGTTGCCGGCGCTGCGCAACAGCTCCTGGCGACGGATGAGTTCACCGTGCAGGGCGTCCTGCATGCGCTCCACGAGGGCGACTTCGTCGGCCAGGTTCGTGATCACCGCGGAGGTGTGCGGGAGTTCGTCGAGACCGAGGAAGGTGGCACCGCCCTTGAAGTCCACCAGGATGAAGTTGAGTGTTTCGGAAGAGTTCGTGAGCGCGAGGCCGAGCACCAGGGTGCGCAGCAGCTCGCTCTTGCCGGATCCGGTGGCGCCGATCAGCATGCCGTGTGGGCCCATCCCGCCCTGCGCGGACTCCTTGATGTCCAGCTCCACCGGGATTCCGTCGGCGCCGACCGCGACCGGGACGCGCAGCCGCGCCGAGCCGGTGGAGCGTTCCCAGAGGGTGGCAGGCTCGTGCCGGTACAGGTCGGGAATGCCCAGCAGGGCGGTGAGTTCGACATCGGTGTCCAGCGGCTGCGCGGCGTCCGACGACAGGCTCATCCGGTACGGCGCGAGCAGTCTGGCCAGTGCTTCGGCGGAGCCGGGGCCCATGGCGTCGGGGCGGCCGAGGAGGGTGGTCTGCTCCTTGCGGCTGCGGTCGGTGCGGACAAGATGCAGGCTGTCCGGCTGGACGTCGAGGCGCAGCGTGGTGCGCCCGGGACGCCAGCTGAGGGCGCCGGACAGGTCGAGCACGACGGCGTTGCGCAGGCCGGGTCCGTCCAGCCGGTGGCCGGCGGGCACGGTGGTCCCGTCGACGACGATCACGGTGAAGGGTTCGTCGCGGCCGGGTACGGCCTCGGGGTCGAAGACCGGGCGCTCTGAGAATTCGGCGCCGAGCAGCTCCTCCAGGTCACGGAAGGTGGACGCGACCAGCCTGGAGGGGCCCGCGCCGTCCTGCTCCTGGGCGTGCTGGCTGTGCGGGAGCCACTTGACCCACTCCCATTCGGCGCGCTTCTCGTCGGCGACGCAGAGGGCGATCCAGAGCTCCTCCGGCGGGTGGAAGAAGGCGAGCTGGGACAGGACCGCGCGGACGGTGTCCCGGACGGCCCGGTCGTCGCCGCGGAACAGGATCCGGGTCCAGGAACGCAGATAGAGGCCGGTGGGCTGGTCGGGAACGACTCCGTACGCCTTGATGAAGCGGCGCAGCGCGTGGGCGCAGAGCGGTTCGAGGTCCTCGACCGGTTTGGTCGCCGTCGGGGTGAGGCGCAGCGCGAGCTGCTGGTCGCCGACGGCTATCCGCACCTCGGCGAAGTCGTCGTCGGAGACCCGGCGTTCCCAGAGCCGGGTGGAGCGCACCATGGTGCGCAGCACCTTGGGTTCGGGGTGCCGCCAGGCGAGGGCCTCCTGCTGGTCGCTGACCGCCTCGTGGACGCTGCGCCGGATCTGGGACAGATAGCGCAGGTAGTCGCGGCGTTCGCCGCGGAGCCGCTGCTTGCGCTCGCCGCCCTTGCGCATCATCTGGCCGACGAGCATGGCGGCCGAGGCGGTGACCATCATGCCGAGTGCCAGGTACGTGAACACACTGCTGCCGCCGCCCGGACGCATGAACATCAGCATCATCGACACCGACATCATGGCCATCGGCAGATAGGTCCAGATCGCCGAGGAGTCAGGAACCGTCTCCGGCAGGGTCGGTGGCTCCTGGAGGTTCAGCTCTCCTTCGGGCATGTCCGGGCCGCGACGGCGGGCTGGGCGGCGGAAGAGGACCACACTCAACGAACAGACTCCTTCGACGACGGCGACGGATGGCCGCGTACAGCGGCGGACCGCCCGCCGTGACGGGTGGACCGGACCGGTATGGGCGCACGGGAGTGCCGACAGGCGCACAAGCCGGACGGTTCCGGACCAACAGGTACGCGGAACAGGTCCGTTGACGACGGTCCGGATGATGATCAGTAGTCTGCATCCGATCACCAAGCGCGTCCACGTCGCATCCGACAAGTCCCCGAGAACGCGAGCCCTGACCTTGACCGACAGCTCCGTGGCGGGCCTGTGCCGCCTCACCATACGTGCCCCCGAAAAGACCATCGACCTTGCGGTGCCCGCCGATGTTCCGGTGGCCGATCTCCTTCCCACCGTGCTGCGTTACGCGGGTGCGGAACTGGAGGAGAACGGTCTGGACCACAGCGGCTGGGTGCTGCAACGGCTGGGTGGCCCGGCCCTGGACGACGAGGGAACCCTGGAGACCCTCGGCCTCAAGGACGGCGAGGTGCTGTATCTGCGCCCGCACACCGACGCCCTGCCCGAGGTGCGGCTGGACGACCTGGTCGACGGCATCGCCAGTGTGGTGCGCGACCGGCTGCACGGCTGGACCGCCGACTCCAGCAGGCGGCTGCTGCGCGCCCTGTGCGTGCTGACGCTGCTGGCCGGACTCGCCCTGCTGGCCTGGCCGGGGGGTCAGGTCGGCGTGCGTGCCGCCGGGGCGGGCGCGGTGGGGGCGCTGTTGCTGGCCGGGGCCGCCTCG
>NZ_JBEXPH010000356.1:0-4342 GCF_040611955.1 Streptomyces sp. NPDC006510
CTCCCGGGGACCGCAGCCCCCGGCCCCACGCCTCGCCTCCCGGGGACCGCAGCCCTCGGCCCCATGCCCCGCCCCGCCCACCCCATCCGCCCCATCCGCCCCATCTATTTCCCCTTCCCAGCCGTCCGCCGCTCAGCCGGTTTTGGTCGTACGCCCGCATCCGCCCGCACCGGACCGGCAGGGAGCAGCCGCCGTGCCCGTACAGCGCACGGCGTTGCCCGTGGTGCCCGAATCCGCCGTTCCCACGACCACCGGACCGACGCCCGGAGCCGATGCTCCTCCCACCGGGCCGCCGAGCCTTTCGGTACGGGTTCCGCAACGCGCGCCGACTCCGACTCCCGCTGCCGGAGCCGGAGCCGGAGCCGGAGCCGGAGCCGCAGGGTCCACGGCCGAGGTGCTTCAGCGCGCGGCGGCCGGTGCCGGAATCACCGGCGTTCCGGTGCGGGCGGCCCCGGTGAAGCCCGTCGCACCGTCGGGAAGGACCGGATCGGCCGCCCCGGCGGCCCCGCCCATCGCGGAACCTCCGGTCGCGAACCGGGTCACCGGGACGGACATCGAGGAACTGGCCCGTCGTCTGCTCGATCCGGTGAGCCGGCTGATCCGCGCGGACATGCGCAGAGGGCGGGAGCGTGCCGGACGGTTGCACGACGGCCGTCGCTGACGGCGGCCCGCCCGGCACGGCGTGGCACGGCACTCGGGAAACAGCAGAGAAGAAGAGAAGCACATGACGGACAACATCTTCGCGACGAGCGTGTTCTTCAAGCTCGTCATCGGAGGCAGCGACCTGGGGGCCTTCCACACCTGCTCGGGACTGGGCGCCGAGGTGGAGATGGAGCAGTACGCCGAGGGCGGAAACAACGGCTTCACCTGGCAGTTGCCGGGGCGGATCACCTGGACCAACATCACACTGACCCGCCCCGTCACCGCCGACACGCTCAAGATCGCACGGTGGCTGAACGAGACGATCCAGCGGGTCGAGCCCAAGGACGGCGAGATCGTCGCGCTCCGTCCGGACCTCGGCCGCATCATCGGCTGGCAGGTGCACGGCATCGTGCCGGTCCGCTGGCAGGGACCGTCCTTCGACCCCGCCAGCTCCCAGGCGGCGATCGAGACGCTGGAGATCGCGCACGAGGGCCTGGAGCCGTCCTGACGTTCCGGCACATCCCTTGGCAGTCACAGGTACAGGTAGCAGAGAAGATCGGGAAGGAGGAACGCGATGTCACCCGCCGTCCGTACGAGCCGTGCTCGCGCCCAGCTGACCATCATGGAACCGCCGGCGACCGTCGGTGCCAAACCGGGCGGGAGCCTCGCCCGGCTCACGTTGCAGTTCAACCCCGCGAAGCTGTCGCTGAGCAAGAGCACCGAGTGGCGGCGTACGCCGTCCCGGACGGCCGGGCAGTCCGCCCTGCCCGAATTCGTGGGCAGTGGGCCCCGGTCGCTGTCCCTGGAGGTCTTCCTGGACTCCACCGCCACCCATGACAACTCGGTGGAGAAGGCGGTGGAGCAGCTCATGCTGGCGTGTGTGCCCACCCCGAGCAGCCTGGCCCGCAAGACGCCCGCCAGCCCCTGGGTCCGTTTCGACTGGGGCACCTCGAAGACGACCTCGTTCGACGGTGTGCTGTCCAACCTCTCCGTCTCGTACACGCTGTTCGACGTCGACGGGAAGCCGCTGCGCGCCACCTGCTCCCTGTCGATCGAGGAGGCGAGCGTGGATCCGGCCGGCCAGAACCCCACGTCCGGCTCGCGGGAGGCACGTCGTACGCACCGGGTGGTCGCCGGGGACAGTCTGCCGCTGCTCGCCTGGCGGGAGTACGGCGATGCCACCGCCTGGCGCACCATCGCGGACGCCAACGACATCGACGACCCGATGCAGTTGACGCCCGGCCGGGAACTGCTGGTGCCGGGACTGGAAGACCACGTCTCGGAGGGAAGCCGGTGACCGCCCCCGGACGTTCCTTCGCCGCCGACCCGATCGTCGAGGCGCCCGGCGAGGTGCCTGCCGTGTGGGCCACCCAGTTGGTGAGCTGTGTGGTCGACGAGAACGTCGGTCTGCCGGACGCCGCCGTGCTGATGTACCGGGACCCTGACCACAAGTTCCTCACCGCGACCGGGATCACGATCGGCACCCGGCTGAAGATCTCCGTCGTCACCGTGAAGGAGCGGGTGCGCGAGCGGCTGTTCACCGGGGAGGTCACCGCGGTCGAGCTGGACAGCGACACCACCGGTTCGTTCACGGTCGTCCGGGCGTTCTCCAAAGCGCACCGGCTCCAGCGCGGCCGGAAGGTGGTGGCGTACCGGAACATGAAGGCGGCGGACATCGTCCGCAAGGTCGCCGCGGACGCCGGGCTGGCCTGCGGGAAAATCGAGGCCGCGCCGATCACGTACCAGCAGCTGACCCAGCCGAACGTCTCGGACTGGGAGTTCCTCCAGCACCTGGCGGCCGAGAGCGGGGCGAGCGTGCGGATCGACGACAAGGGCCTGTTGCAGTTCGTGAAGCCGAAGCCGGCCTCTTCGGCCCCCTCGCCCTCGACGTCCGCCTCGCGCGACCCGATGGTCCTGGAGTACGGGAACAACCTGCTGGCCCTGCGGGCGGTGCTGACCGGGGCGGACGGCGCGGACAGCGTCGAGGTGCGCGGCTGGAACGTCAACGCCAAGTCGCGGCTGGTGGCCCGGGAACAGTCCATCCGCAGCGACACCGTCGCACCGGGGCTGAGCCCGACGCTGCCGGCCGCGGCGTTCGGCTCCAGCGCCCGTACGACGATCGCCGACACTCCGTACCGGACCCAGGCGGAGACCGCCGCCGTGGCCGGAGCGCTCGCCGCCTCGGTCAGCTCCGGTTTCGGGGAGATCGAGGCGGTCGCCTACGGAAACCCCCAACTGCGCGCGGGCGAACCGGTGGCCCTCGGCAACGTGGGGCCCGCGTTCTCCGGCCGCTACACCGCGACCGCCGCGCACCACGTCTTCGAGCCGGACACCGGCTACCGCACGACCGTGATCGTCAGCGCGTCGCCGGACCGTTCACTGGCGGGGCTGGCCGGCGGCGGGAGCGCTCCGGCGCGCGGGCCGCGCATGCCGGGCCTGGCGATCGGGGTGGTCACCGACATCCGCGAGGAGGGCAGAGGCCAACGCGGCTGGGTCCGGCTGAAGTTCCCCTGGCTCGACGACACCTATGTGACTGACTGGGTCCGTACGGTGCAGTGGGGCGGGCAGGGCGGCGGCGGAGTGTTCAGCCCCGAGGTCAACGACGAGGTGCTGGTCGGGTTCGAGCAGGGGCTGCTGGACAGCCCGTATGTGCTCGGCGGTCTCTACAACGGGGTCGACAGACCATCGCCGCACGACGTCCCGCTCGTCGACCCGACCAGCGGCAAGGTCAACCGGCGTTCCCTGGTGTCCCGTTCGGGGAACCGGCTGGAGCTGCTGGACGCTCCGCGCGGCCCGTCCGGGGTGCGGATCGCCACCGGCGACAAGCGGCTCGACGTCATGCTGGACGAGAAGCGGGGCGAGATCACGCTGACGGTGAAGGCCCGCGGCGGCGGCCGGGAGCTGAGCTCGGTGACGCTGTCCGCTTCGGGCATCACCCTCGACGCCGGTACGGGCGACGTGAACATCAAGGGTCGCTCGGTGACCGTCAACGGCAAGACGGGCGTGACGGTCGACGGCGGACTGCTCGCCGTGCTCAAGGCCAAGCTCATCAGGATCAACTGACGGTCGAGCCGGCTGTCGGATTGCCCGCAGAAGTCCCTGTCACAACGCCCCAGCAGAAGTTCCTTTCGCAACGCCCGCAGAAGTCCCTTTCACAGCAAGGAGAACCCCGGCCATGCCCCCCGCAGCCCGCACGGGCGACAGCACCGCCCACGGCGGCCTCATCGGCACCCCGCCCCCCGGCGCGGTGGCCGTCGCCACCGTGCTCATCGGCGGCCGGCCCGCGGCCGTCACCGGGAGCCTGCACGCGTGCGTGGTCCCCCCGCACGCCGCGCTCGGGCCGGGGAACGTGATCATGCCCAACCCGGCCGCCGCGCTCACCGGTCCGGTGCTGATCGGCGGCCTGCCCGCCGCCCGGATGCGGGACACCACCACCTGCGGCGGGCAGATCATCAGCGGCGCGATGAACGTACTGATCGGGGGCCCGCTGTGAGCGGCGGCGGGTTCATCGGACGCGGCTGGGGCTTCCCGCTGCGGGTCGGTGCCACGGGCGGCATCGGCATGGTCGAGCGGGACCGGGAGATCGAGGAGGCGATCGGACTGGTGCTCGGCACGGCGCCGGGCGAGCGGCCGATGCGCCCGGAGTTCGGCTGCGGCATCCACGACTACGTCTTCGCACCCGGTGACGGCGCCACCGCCG
>NZ_JBEXPH010000357.1:0-4341 GCF_040611955.1 Streptomyces sp. NPDC006510
AGGGGCAGATCTTCGTGAAGGGCGAGGTCATCAAGACGGTGCCCGAGTCGAAGATCGTCGAGACGCTGATCGAAGAGGCCATGAAGATCGCCGAGCAGATGGAGAAGGACGGCATCGCCTCGGGCGAGCCCGAGGTCTCCGTCAGCTGAACCATGGCCCGCAGCACCGCGCCCCGCCGGACGAACACCGTCCGGCGGGGCGCTGCCGTGAGCGACCTCACGGCGCCCCTCGGACCCTGTTCGCAGGCGCGGGCGGCGCGGATGAGCCGCTTCGGTTACAGTGCGGAAATCAGCAGACCGCATGGTGAGGCCCCCTCGTGTTGACGCAGACCACCACCCGGGTCCTCGAACCCAGCGACCTCGGTGCCGCTCTCGCCGTCCTGGAGAGCGAGCCGGTCGCCAATGCGTTCGTGACGGCCCGGGTCCAGATCGCAGGTCTCGATCCCTGGCGCCTCGGCGGCGAGATGTGGGGCTGGTACGCCGGCGGCAGGCTCCGCTCGCTCTGCTACTCGGGCGCCAACCTCGTCCCCATCTGCGCCACCCCCGAAGCGGTCAGGGCCTTCGCCGACCGGGCCCGCCGGGCCGGCCGCCGCTGTTCCTCGATCGTCGGCCCCGCCGAGCCCACCGCCCAGCTGTGGCGGCTGCTCGAACCCGGCTGGGGACCGGCCCGCGAGGTCCGGGCCCATCAGCCGCTGATGGTCACCGAGAGCCCGGCCGCCGACGTGACCCCCGACCCCCTGGTCCGCCGGATCCGCAAGGACGAGATGGACGTCCTGATGCCGGCCTGCGTGGCGATGTTCACCGAGGAGGTCGGCATCTCCCCGCTCGCGGGCGACGGCGGACTCCTCTACCAGGCACGCGTCGCCGAACTCATCGGAGCCGGCCGCTCGTTCGCCCGGATCGACGACGGCAAGGTCGTCTTCAAGGCGGAGATCGGCGCCGCGACCCCGCAGGCCTGCCAGATCCAGGGCGTCTGGGTCGCCCCCGAACACCGCGGCCGCGGACTCTCCGAGACCGGCATGGCAGCGGTCCTGCGCTACGCGCTGGCCGATGTCGCCCCCGTCGTCAGCCTCTACGTGAACGACTACAACACCCCCGCGCGCCGGGCCTATGCCCGGGTCGGCTTCCGGGAGACCGGCGCGTTCATGAGCGTGCTGTTCTGACCGGCCCGCAGCCGACGGCCACCGCCCCGTACCCCGTTGCCCACCGAGGCCAGTAGGGTCGGCTCATGGCAGCAGTTTCCGGGGGCGGCCCCCGCATCCCCAGCGTCCGGATCGGGCCGATCGATCTCGCCGCGCGCGTGGACGAGGCGCTCGCCGTGCAGGCCCTCGCCTTCGGTCTGGGGCCCGAAGAGGTCGAAGTACGGCGGCACATCGTCCTCAGACACCTCGACCACCCCCACGCCCGCGCCCTCGGCGCCACCACCACCGACGAGCGGCTCGTCGGCTTCGTCTACGGCATGCCCAACGAACGCGGCCAGTGGTGGTCCACCGTCGTCGAGCCGTACCTCCGCGCCACCGGCTGTGCGCACTGGCTCGACGACTCGTTCGTCATCACCGAACTGCACGTCCTGCCGGAGTTCCAGAACCGGGGCATCGGACGCATGCTGATCACCACCATCACCGACGCCGTCGACCAGCCCCGGTCCATCCTCTCCGCCATCGACACGGAGAGCCCGGCACGTGGTCTGTACCGCAGTCTCGGCTACCAGGACCTGGCCCGGCAGGTGCTCTTCCCCAGCGCTCCCAAGCCGTACGCGGTCATGGGAGCCCCGCTCCCGCTGCGTCGCGGGGACCGGCACCGCGGACATATGGATTTCCGCCCACCCGTATCACCCGGCTAACCTCCTGCACATCACCCTTCCAAGCAGGAGTTCACCATGGCCCAGGTCCAGCGCATGTCCCGATTGATGATCAAGACACTGCGCGACGACCCGGCCGACGCCGAGACGCTCAATCACAAGCTGCTCGTCCGGGCCGGATACGTACGTCGCACCGCGGCCGGAATCTGGACCTGGCTGCCGCTCGGCAAGAAGGTCCTGGAGAACATCACCCGCGTCGTGCGCGAGGAGATGGACGCCATCGGCGGCCAGGAAGTGCTGCTGCCCGCGCTGCTGCCCAAGGAGGCGTACGAGGCGAGCGGCCGGTACGACGAGTACGGCGACCTGCTGTTCAGGCTCAAGGACCGCAAGGGCGCCGACTACCTCCTCGGCCCCACCCACGAGGAGATCTTCACCCAGGTCGTCAAGGACATGTGCTCGTCCTACAAGGACCTGCCCGTGATCCTGTACCAGATCCAGACCAAGTACCGCGACGAGGCCCGTCCCCGCGCCGGTGTGCTGCGCGGCCGTGAGTTCCAGATGAAGGACTCGTACTCCTTCGACACCACCGACGAGGGTCTCGCCGAGGCGTACCGGCTCCACCGCGCCGCCTACATCCGGATCTTCGAGCGTCTGGGCCTGGACCACCGCATCGTCTCCGCCGTTTCCGGTGCGATGGGCGGCTCGGCCTCCGAGGAGTTCCTCGCGCCCGCCCCGGCCGGCGAGGACACCTTCGTCGACTGCCCCGACTGCGACTACGCCGCCAATACCGAGGCCGTCACCTTCAAGGCCGTCCCCGCGGACGGCTCGGCACACGGCCCCGTCGAGGAGCTGGACACCCCCGACACCCCGACCATCGAGACGCTCGCCGCGCACCTGGGCGTCCCGGCCTCCGCGACCCTGAAGAACCTGCTGGTCAAGGTCGACGGCGAGATCGTGGCCGTGGGTGTGCCCGGCGACCGCGAGGTCGACCTCGGCAAGCTCGGCGAGCACCTCGCGCCCGCCGTCGTCGAACTGGTCACCGCCGAGGACTTCGAGGACCGCCCCGACCTGGTACGCGGCTACGTCGGCCCGCAGGGACTGGAGAAGGTCCGCTTCATCGCCGACCCGCGCATTGCCTCCGGCACCGCCTGGATCACCGGTGCGAACAAGCCCGGCACCCACGCGAAGAACGTCGTCGCGGGCCGCGACTTCGAGGTCGACGACTACCTCGACGTCGTGGTCGTCGAGGCGGGCGACCCCTGCCCCAACTGCGGCAGCGGCCTTCAGGTGGACCGCGCCATCGAGATCGGCCACATCTTCCAGCTCGGCCGCAAGTACGCCGACATCTTCTCCCTCGATGTCCTCGGCCAGCAGGGCAAGCCCGTCCGCGTCACCATGGGCTCGTACGGCATCGGCGTCTCCCGCGCGGTGGCCGCCCTCGCCGAGCAGACCGCCGACGACAAGGGCCTGTGCTGGCCCCGTGAGATCGCCCCGGCCGACGTGCATGTCGTCGCGGCGGGCAAGGCGCTCCAGACCGAGCTGGCGCTCGACGTCTCCGAGAAGCTGAACGCCGCAGGTCTGCGGGTCCTGGTCGACGACCGCGCGGGCGTCTCGCCCGGCGTCAAGTTCACCGACTCCGAGCTGATCGGTGTCCCGAAGATCCTGGTCGCCGGCCGCCGCTCGGCCGAGGGCGTCCTGGAGCTCAAGGACCGCCGCACCGGCGAGCGGGAGGAGCTCACGGTCGACGAGGCGATCGCCCGCCTCACCGCCGAGAGCTGATACCACCGAAAGCCGCAGGCCCCCCGCGCACCGCGCGGGGGGCCTGCGGCTTTCGGTCCCTCACAGCCAGCTCGCGAACTCCAGCGTCAGCTCGCCCTCCTGGCGGCGGCCGCCCGCCAGCGCCCGGGTTCCCGACTCCACCGCGCGGAACAGTGTCCAGCCGTGCAGCCGCTCGCGGTCCACGTCCAGCGAATCGGCGAGCTTCTTGATCCGTCGGCGGGCCGTCACCGGTCCGCCGGGCGAGGCGATCAGATCCTCCACGCGGTCGCGCACCAGACGCGCCAGATCGTAGGCGCGCTCACCGACCAGTGGCTCGGGACCGACCGTCAGCCACGGCGCCCGCTCGCCGGCGAGCACCTTGCTCTGGCGGAAGTTGCCGTGCAGCAGCAGAAGTTCGGGGGCGTGGGCGACCAGCGCCTCGCGCGCCGCGAGCGCCGCGGAGACCAGCGGCTCCAGGCCCGGTTCGGCCGCCGCACAGGCGCGCATCGGCTCGACACGGAGCCCGGTCCGTTCCGCGACCGTCTCGAAACCGTGATCGGCCGGCGGCTCGACCCACAGCCGGCGCACCGTCCCCGCCGCTTCCAGCAGCGCCTTCGCCTCCGGCAGCGAGCGCAGCGACACCTCGGGGTGCAGCCGCTCCAGCAGCAGTGCGCCGGGGCCGCCCGCGATGAGCTGTACCGCGCCCCAGCCGTTCCAGTGGGCCAGCGCCGCCCGCTCCAGCTCGGGTGCGGCCCCGGGCGGCGCGATCTTCAGTGCGGCCGG
>NZ_JBEXPH010000358.1:0-4337 GCF_040611955.1 Streptomyces sp. NPDC006510
CCGCCGAGTCCGGCGACCGGGTTGACCACCAGGCCGATCCTCGTCACCGGCCGCCCGCCTCGCCCAGCACCTTGCGGCGGTAGGCGCGCCAGGAGACCGCCCGGACCGCGGGGTCGTCCAGGGCCTCCGGGCGTACCCGGTGGATGGCCGAACGGTGCGGCGCCGTACGTACGGTCTCCGGGTCCTCGTACGCCTCGCGGGCGATCTCCGCGAGGATCGCCGCGTACTCGTCGAGGTCGGCGCGCGTATAGGACTCGGTCGGCTCCAGCGTCATGGGTTCCGGCACCACGTACGGGTGGTGGCTGGTCCAGTAGTGCGTGCCGAAGTCCGCGGCGCGCAGGCCGATGTCCTCGGAGTGCAGGCCGGTGTCCTCGTGCAGCTTCTCCCAGCTGTAGCGGACCTGCTCGACGCGCGGACGCCCGGCCGCGTACGGGACGGAGACGCCCGGGATCTGCCGGACCTTGTGGAGCAGGTAGTTGTTGTTGAGGACGGCCGTCTCGGCGGCGGCCCGCAGGCCCTCCGCGCCGAGCGACATGATCCAGGCGTACGCGCGGACCAGGTTCGGTACGACGCCGTAGAACGGCCGCATCTTGCCGACCGACTCGGGCCGGTCGTCGTCCAGCCGGTACACACCCGTCTCCGGGTCGAACTCGACCGTCGGGCGCGGCAGATACGGGGCCAGCTCCTCGGTGACCGCGCAGGCGCCGGCCGCCGGGCCGCCGCACGCGTGCGGTGTCGAGAACGTCTTGTGGAGGTTGAAGTGGCACAGGTCGAAGCCCGCGTCGCGGGCCCGCGTGATGCCGAGGATGCCGTTCGCGTTGGCCTGGTCGTACGAGCACAGGCCGCCCGCCTCGTGCACGATCCGAACGAACTCCTCGATGCGCGGGTTGTAGATCCCGGTGTCCTCGGGGTTGGTGATGAGGAGCGCCGCCGTGCGCGGGCCGACCGCCGCCCTGAGGGCCTCGATGTCGGGGTAGCCGTCCGCGTCCGGGTGGAGGGTGATGACCTTGAAGCCGGCCGTCTTCGCGCAGGCCGCGTTGGACGGGTGGGAGAAGATCGTCGTGATGACCTCGTCGCGCTGTTCCAGCTCGCCGCGCGCGGCGAAGTAGGCGCGGATCATGGCGACGTTCGTGTAGATCGCGGCGGAGCCCGCGCCCGGCTGGAGCGAGACCCGGTCCATGCCGGAGATCTCCTTCAGCAACTGCTCCAGACTGTGGATGATCCCGAGGACGCCCTGGACCGTGTCCTCGTCCTGGAGGGGGTGCAGCGCCGCGATCCGCGGGTCGCGGACGAACTGGTCGTTGACCTTGGGGCTGTACTTCATGGTGCAGGTGCCCTGACCGACGTCGATGTTGAGATCGGCGCCGAGGTTCTCCTGCGACAGGCGCAAGTAGTGGCGCAGGACCTGCTGCTGGGACATCTCCGGCAGGGCGGGCGGTTCGGCGCGGCGGAGGGCGGCGGGAATCGCGGGCTTCCTGATGGACGGGTCCGCGGCCGGGACGAGGACGCCGCGCTCGCCCGGCGAACCGAGTTCGAAGATCAGCTTCTCGTCCCAGGAGGCCTGCTGGAACCGGCGGAGGCGCGGCTTGCCCGCGATGCGCGCCTCCTCGGGGGAGACGGACACGGGCGCGTGCTGGGCGGTCACTTGACTATCTCCTCAAGGGTCGCGGCGAGCCGGTCGATGTCGGCCTTGGTGTGGACTTCGGTGACGCAGTACGCGGCCTCGTGCTCGCCGGTCGGTGTGGAGCCGAAGATGCCCCGCTCCTTGAGCCCGGCGCGGATCGCGGCGGCGGTCCTGCCGCCCGTGTAGCGGACGGTGAAGTCGGCGAAGTGCAGGGCGTCGCCGTACGGGACCTCGATGCCGGGCACCTCGGCGAGGCGCCTGCGGGCATACGCGGTGAGCGCGAGGATCGTGTCGCCGATCTCCCGCATGCCCTGCGGTCCCATCAGCGCGAGATAGACCCCGGCACCGATGCCGTGCAGCGCGGCGGCCGTGCCGACCCACTCCTTGCCCTCCTCGCGCAGCGCGAACGAGGTCCGCTCATAGGCGACGTCACCGAAGCCGTACTCGCCCTCGACGGCCGTCGGCACGAGGCCGAACAGGCGTGACGGGTACTCGGCGACCAGCGTCTCCTCGTCGCGGGTGGCGATGAAGCCCGCGTTGCCGCCGCCGAAGCTCTGGTGCAGGCCCAGCGGCTGGATGTCGCCGCACGCGATGTCGGCACCGTACGCGGAGGGCGGCGCGAGCACGCCGAGCGTGAGCGGATTGCAGCCCACGACGTACAACGCGCCCGCGTCGTGGGCGAGTTCGGCGAGGCGGGGGAGCGCCTCGTCGACGATGCCGAGCGCGGAGGGGGTGTCCGCGTACACCGCCGCGGTGTCCCCGGCGGCGAGTGCCTCGCGCACCGCTTCGAGGTCGGCGCAGCCGGTGTCCGGGTCGACCGGGACCACCGTCACGTCGTGGTCGGGGCGTACGTAGTCGCATATCCGGGAGAGCTTGTCGGCGTCGATCGCGGTGGCGACCAGCACGCGGCGGCGGCCGGTGATCCGGCCTGCCATGCGCAGCGCCGTTCCCGAGGCCTGGAAGCCGTCGTAGACCGGGACGTTGACGATCTCGACGTCGAGCAGCTCGGCCATCATCGACTGGTACTCCCACAGCGCCTGGAAGCGGCCGTGGTCCTCGTAGGGCTCGCCGGCGTACGCCGTGAGGAACTCGCTGCGGTTGACCACCTCGTCCACGACCGCCGGTACGTGGTGCTGGTAGCAGCCGGAGCCGAGGAAGCTGAGCGCCTGCCGTGTCGAGGTGTTGCGGCCGAGCAACCCCTCCATGTGACGGGTGAGTTCGGCCTCCGAACGCAGCGGGGCCGGCAGATCGAGGGGGCGGTGCAGCCGGATGCCGTCCGGGATGTCGGCGTAGAAGTCCTCGACGCTCGCGGCGCCGATCTCCTTCAGCATCGCCTGCCGCACGGCCGGAACCGCGTTCGGGATGTAGGGATGGGCGTAGGTGTGGACGGAGTCCTGGGGTGACGTCATGCCGCGCCTTTCGCGTGAGCCGACTCGGTCGGGTCAGTCATGACCACAGCAACAAAAGTCTTTGGGTGTACACCTCTTGACGGCGGGCTCCGTCATTCAGTGTTCTGAATACAGCATTAGGCATTCAGGCTCCAGGAGGCAAGAGTGTCAACAAGACCCACCCGACGGGTTGTTCTGGCCACAGGTCTCGCGACCGCGGCATCGTCCCTGGTCAGTGGATGTGCCATGGGCGGTGCGAGCGGCGGAGAGGCCCGGGACATCGACGGCAGACAGGGCGACGAAGGGGGCGAGGTCAGCGGCAGGATCACCGTCTGGTCGTGGGATGTCGCCGCCAAGGCCATGAAGCGCCTGGCCCGCACCTTCGAGGAGCGCCACCCCGGCACCACCGTCGACATCGTCGACATCGGCTACGACAACGCCTACGACAAGATCACCGTGGGCCTGCGCGGCGGTTCGGGTCTGGCCGACGTCCTCACGGTCGAGGGCAGTCACATGCCGCGCTACATGGGCAACTTCCCGAGCGGCTTCTACGACCTGACGAGCCTCGGCGGCCGCTACGGAGGCGACTTCGACCGCGCCGCGTGGCGCACCGTCACCGGCAAGGACAGCGCGGTCTTCGCCCTGCCCTGGGACATCGGCCCCTGCGCGCTCTACTACCGCACGGACCACTTCCGGGCCGCCGGAGTCGACCCCCGGTCGCTGCTGACCTGGGACGACTACGTGGCGGCGGGCGTCCGCATCAAGAAGGCCACCGGCCGCAAGCTGCTCATCATGGACTCCACGGACGCCGGGATCCTGCCGATGCTGCTCCAGCAGCAGGGCCAGGCCTACTTCAAGGGCGGCCGGGTCGCGGTCGACACCCCGGAGGCCGTGCGGGCCCTCACGCTGATGAAGACCCTGCACGACCAGGGGCTCGTCGACTACGAGAAGGGCTGGGACGGGCTCGTCACCGGCACCAAGGAGGGAAAGGCCACCACCACGCCCACCGCCGCCTGGTGGACGGGCACGCTCACCGATGAGATGCCGGAGCTGAAGGGCAGGTTCGGGGTGGTGCCGCTGCCCCGATTCACCCCCGCCGGCACCCGCACCTCCAACATCGGCGGCTCCACGCTCTGCGTCCCCGCGCAGAGCAAGAACCCCCGGCTGGCCTGGGCGTTCATCCAGTTCCTGCTCACCGACAAGGCGAACCAGGTCTCCATGCTCAAGCGCGAGGGGACGGCCGCGCTGCGTCGGCCTCATGACTGAGGACACAACGCTCGGGCCGATCGGTTGCACACCCCGGGGCTACCCCGGATAGGGCGGAT
>NZ_JBEXPH010000359.1:0-4319 GCF_040611955.1 Streptomyces sp. NPDC006510
GCGGGCGTCGGCAGGGCGGCGGCGAGCGCGGTGTGCACCTCGGCGGTGGCCCGGCCCAGCGCGTGGGCCTCGCCGGTGAAGTCCAGGCCCTCGGCCAGGGCGCGCAGGGCCAGCTGCCAGCCGTCCTGCGCACCGCTCAGGAACGGCTGGAGCACACCGAGGGTGAGCGGCTCAGGGGTGGTGGCCTCGAACCAGGCGACGGGCGCGGGCACCCGTCCGCAGCCCTGCTGCGCGAGCGCGAGCGGAAGCTCCAGATCGGGGTTGGTGCCCGGGAAGACCCGGCGGAAGATCTTGAGGATGAAGGCGTCGCCGTAGACCAGCGAGGTGTTGGACTGCTCGGTGTCGAGCACGCGCGGTGCGAGCCCCGCGGCGATGGCCGGGCCGCCCCGGTCGAAGCGCAGGGTGCCGAGGGTGCCGGGGGTACGGAATCGTTCCAGCAGGAGTTCGGCCAGGCGTGGGTCGTGCAGTCCCTCGTAGACGGTGCGGCCGGCGAGCGGCCCCTCGGTCACCCGGCCGATGAGCGCGGGCGCCAGCCGGGGCGGCAGCGTGGCCCGTACGCCGAGCAGCAGTTGGTAGCAGTCGTCCGGCGACTGCGCGGGCGTGGCCGGCTGGTGGACCCGGACCAGCAGATGGAGCAGCCCGGTTCCGGTTCCGGCGGCGACGGAACCGGTGCCCACCGGCAGCATTTCGGTCGCCGACACCAGCGAGAAAGCGGTGACCGGCCGCCCCTTGCCCGCGAACCACCGCTGCCGGGGCAGCCATTCGTGCAGCAGGGGGGCGAGAGACGGGAGCAGAGCTGTGCTGTCAGCCAGGGCGACCCGAGTGGATGCAGCCTCCGACATGGCATCGCGTCCTTTCCCCGGGCACACCACAGGATGCGAAGAGTGTCCCGGATTGCGGCAATAGCTGTCCGGCTGTGCGGGACGTGTCGGGTCAGGATGGTCCGTACGGACTCGACTCGATGGGAACGAAACGCCAGATGGGGCCCGGAAGGGGCCGTAAGTGTGCGATGTGGGGGAGGGTGCCCCGAGCGGGGCGGCGGAAACCGCCCCGCGGTTGGTGGTACGACGTGCTGCCCGGTCAGCTCGACGGCGCGTCCTTGCGCAGCCGGAACCAGTAGAAGCCGTGCCCGGCGAGAGTCAGCAGGTAGGGCCACTGGCCGACGGCGGGGAAGCGCACCCCGCCGATCAGCTCCACCGGATGACGCCCGTCGAAGGACCGCAGATCGAGCTCCGTCGGCTGCGCGAACCGCGAGAAGTTGTGCACGCAGAGCACGAGATCGTCCCCGTGCTCACGGGTGAAGGCGAGCACGGCCGGGTTCGACGACGGCAGTTCGTTGAACGAGCCGAGACCGAAGGCGGGATTCTGCTTGCGGATCTCGATCATCCGCCGGGTCCAGTGCAGCAGCGACGACGGGGACGCCATCGCCGCCTCGACATTGGTGACTTGGTATCCGTAGACCGGATCCATGATCGTGGGGAGGTAGAGCCGCCCCGGGTCGCTGGAGGAGAACCCGGCGTTCCGGTCGGGCGTCCATTGCATCGGGGTGCGTACCGCGTCCCGGTCGCCCAGCCAGATGTTGTCGCCCATCCCGATCTCGTCCCCGTAGTAGAGGATCGGGGAGCCGGGCAGCGACAGCAGCAGCGCGGTGAACAGCTCGATCTGGTTGCGGTCGTTGTCCAGCAGGGGCGCGAGCCGCCGCCGGATGCCGATGTTGGCCCGCATCCGCGGATCCTTGGCGTACTCCGCGTACATGTAGTCGCGCTCTTCGTCCGTGACCATTTCGAGGGTGAGCTCGTCGTGGTTGCGCAGGAAGATGCCCCACTGGCAGTTCTTCGGGATCGCCGGTGTCTTCGCCAGGATTTCGGAGACCGGGTAGCGGCTCTCGCGCCGCACGGCCATGAAGATCCGCGGCATCACGGGGAAGTGGAACGCCATGTGGCACTCGTCGCCGCCGACCTGGTACTCGCCGAAGTAGTCGACGACGTCCTCCGGCCACTGGTTGGCCTCGGCGAGCAGCACGGTGTCCGGGTAGTGTGCGTCGATCTCCTTGCGGACCCGCTTGAGGAAGTCGTGGGTCTCCGGGAGGTTCTCGCAGTTGGTGCCCTCGCGCTGGTAGAGGTACGGCACGGCGTCCACCCGGAAGCCGTCGATGCCGAGGTCCAGCCAGAAGCGGAGCGCGGAGATGATCTCCTCCTGCACCGCCGGGTTCTCGTAGTTGAGATCGGGCTGGTGCGAGAAGAACCGGTGCCAGTAGTACTGCTTGCGCACCGGGTCGAAGGTCCAGTTGGACGTCTCCGTGTCCACGAAGATGATCCGGGCGTCCGGGAACTGCTTGTCGTCGTCGGCCCAGACGTAGTAGTCGCCGTACGGACCCTCCGGGTCGGTGCGGGACTGCTGGAACCAGTCGTGCTGATCGCTCGTGTGGTTCATGACGAAGTCGATGATCACGCGCATCCCGCGCTGGTGCGCGGCGTCGACGAACTCCACGAAGTCGGCCAGATCACCGAACTCCGGGAGTACGGCGGTGTAGTCGGAGACATCGTAACCGCCGTCGCGCAGCGGCGACTTGAAGAACGGCGGCAGCCAGAGGCAGTCGACGCCCAGCCACTGGAGATAGTCCAGTCTGGCGGTGATGCCCTTGAGGTCGCCGATGCCGTCGCCGTTGGAGTCCTGGAAGGACCTGACGAGGACCTCGTAGAAGACGGCGCGCTTGAACCAGTCGGGATCGCGGTCCTTGGCCGGGGTGTCCTCGAACGTGTCGTGGACAGGCTCATTGACGATCATGGTGTGGGTGACCCTCCGGTCGGCGGGGACGGTCGCAGGACGGCGAGGTGCGCGGGCGTGACGCCTGGCTCCAGACGCACATAGAAGGTCCTGCCCCAGTGATAGGTATCGCCGGTGAGCTCGTCGCGCACCGGCACGCGCTCGTGCCGGTCGAGGCCGAGTCGCGGCATGTCCAACGAGACCGTGGCCTCGTGGGTGTGG
The DNA here is from genome assembly GCF_040611955.1 of Streptomyces sp. NPDC006510. Taxonomy (NCBI): domain Bacteria; kingdom Bacillati; phylum Actinomycetota; class Actinomycetes; order Kitasatosporales; family Streptomycetaceae; genus Streptomyces; species Streptomyces sp. NPDC006510. The sequence goes on from NZ_JBEXPH010000359.1 coordinate 2,989, forward strand.
TGCGGGTCGAGGTTGACGACCACCAGGACGGTGTTCGACCCCGAACGCTTGCTGTACGCGATCAACGCGTCGTTGTCGGTGGAGTGGAAGTGCACGTCGCGCAGTTGCTGCAACGCCGGGTTGCGGCGCCTGACGCGGTTGAGCGTGGTGATGAGCGGGGCCAGCGAACGGCCCTCGCGCTCCGCGGCTTCCCAGTCCCTGGGCCGGATCTCGTACTTCTCCGAGTCGAGGTACTCCTCACTGCCGGGCCGGACCGGGGTGTTCTCGCACAGCTCGTAGCCCGCGTACACACCCCAGGAAGGGGAGAGCGTCGCGGCGAGAACGGCCCGCGCCTCGAAGGCCGGGCGGCCTCCGTCCTGGAGATAGCCGGACAGGATGTCCGGGGTGTTCACGAAGAAGTTGGGCCGCATGTAGGAAGCGGTCTCGCCCGACAATTCCGTGACGTATTCGGTGATTTCCTGCCCGGTGTTGCGCCAGGTGAAATACGTGTAGGACTGCTGGAAGCCGATGGCCGCGAGCGTCTTCATCATCGCCGGCCGGGTGAATGCCTCGGCCAGGAAGATCACATCGGGGTCGGTCCGGTTGATGTCCGCGATCACCTTCTCCCAGAAGATCACCGGTTTGGTGTGCGGATTGTCGACGCGGAAGATCCGTACCCCGTGATCCATCCAGAACCGCAGAATGCGCACGGTCTCGGTGACCAGTCCGCGCAGGTCCTTGTCGAAGGCGATCGGGTAGATGTCCTGGTATTTCTTCGGTGGATTCTCGGCATAGGCGATCGTGCCGTCCGCACGGTGGTGGAACCACTCCGGGTGTTTCTCCACCCAGGGGTGGTCCGGAGAACACTGGAGCGCGAAATCGAGTGCGATCTCCAGGCGCAGCTCGCGGGCGGTCGCGACGAAATGATCGAAGTCGTCGAGGGTGCCGAGCTCGGGATGGACGGCGTCGTGACCGCCCTCGGCCGAGCCGATCGCCCACGGCACTCCCACGTCGTGGGGAGCGGCGGAGAGCGAGTTGTTGGGGCCCTTGCGGTGGGTGGTGCCGATCGGGTGGACGGGCGGGAGATAGACCACGTCGAAGCCCATCGCGGCGACCGCGGGCAGCCGCTCGGCGGCCGTGCGGAAGGTGCCGCTGATGATCCTCGCCGACTTCCCGGCCCCGGCAGCCCTGCCCTTGCGCCGAGCGGGCGGACCGGCCTTCTCCACCCTGGCGCCCTCCGAGCGGGGGAACAGCTCGTACCAGGAGCCGAACAGGGCCCGCCGGCGCTCCACCACCAGCGGCAGCGGCCGGGACGCGCTGACCAGTTCGCGCAGCGGATGACGGGCGAGCGC
>NZ_JBEXPH010000360.1:0-4261 GCF_040611955.1 Streptomyces sp. NPDC006510
CATGATCAAGCAAAGGCCGCTCCGCTGTCCGGCGAACAGCAAAACCCGTGGCCAGCCCGCCCAACTAACCAAAGGCAAAGGTTTAAATACAAGCTTCCGCCTCGTCCGATTAGCGGGGACGCCGGAGCGACACGGTTTGCCGTGTCCACTGGCGTTCGACCTGGTCGATCTCTGCGGGCGTGACATTGTCGACTGCGGCGTTTGCGCGGTGAGGCTCGCTGCTGACGGGAATACAGAATCTCTCGCTGAGTTCACCGTCGGCTTTCGGCCTGAGACGACCGATGAGGGCCGGTGCGTACGTGCGCACGCATCCCTTGCAGGCCGAACAGGATGAGAAGCTCAACCACGCCGCCGTCGGCGCTGCCCAGCCAGTGGGGCAAGGACGTGTCGAACTCGGCTGCCTCACCGGGCGGCAGCGTCAGGTCGCGGTCGCCGATCACGAGTCGCAGGCGTCCGTTGAGCACATAGAGCCATTCGAAGCCCTCGTGGGTCTGCGGGGTCGGTTCGAGTGGTTCCGGGTGGGCAGGGATGATCATCTTGAACGCGTGCACACCGCCCGGTCGCCGCGACAGGGGCACAAAGGTCATTCCGAACCGGCTGATCGGCTTGAGGTGGATCCGGGGGTCGCCGGTGCGCGGGGCACCGACGAGGTCGTCCAGCGGAACGTCGTAGATACGGGCCAGCGCCAGCAGCAGTTCCAGGCTCGGCCGGCGCTGCCCGCTCTCCAGCCGGGACAGGCTGCTCTCCGACACGCCGGTCGTCGCCGCGAGGTCGGCGAGGGTGATGCCGCGGTCACGACGCAGAGCACGAAGCCGCGGCCCCACCGCGCCAAGCACGTCGTCGTCCGTCTTGCGATCCACGCGGCCATCTTGCCATTACCGCAAGATTTCGTGCCAGGTCGTGGTGCGCCTGACAAGACTGAGCGCCTACCGACACAAGGAGTCTTGATGAGCACCACCGAAGCGGTCGCCTTCTGGGACGGCGTCTACGCGGCCCGACCGGCAGCCGGCAACCCGCAGCCGAATGCTCGCCTCACCGAGATGGTGACGGGCCTGCCGCCCGGTGACGCGTTGGACCTCGGATGCGGCGACGGCGGCGACACGCTGTGGCTCGCCGGCCAGGGGTGGCAGGTCACCGCCGCCGACATCTCGGCCGTGGCGGTCGAGCGGCTCGCCGTCCTCGCCCGCTCACACGGCCTGGGTGACCGCGTCACCACCGTGCGGGCCGACTTGCACAGGTCTTTCCCGCCCAGCGGATTCGACCTGGTCTGCGCCCACTACCTGCACACCCCCTTTGACCTGGACCGGGCAACCGTACTGCGCTCGGCTGCGCACGCACTGCGCCCGGGCGGGCGATTGCTGGTCGTCGACCACGGCTCGGCCGCGCCGTGGTCGTGGAACCAGGATCCCGACTTCCGCTACCCGAGCCCGCGGGAGGTCGCCGCGGGTATCGACCTGGCTCCGGAGACATGGACGGTCGAGCGGGCCGACGCACCCCGCCGGATCGCAACCGGACCGGACGGGCGCACCGCCGAGGTCACCGACCACGTCCTCCTCATCCGCCGCACCGCCTGACACGGCGGTCGGCGCCCGCCCTCGACAAAGGAAGGCAGACCACGATGCCCAGCACCACACGCCGCAACCGCCGCCGCGACACCCCGCCGCCCCGGACCGGAAGCAACGAGATCGAGGTCTTGCGCGGATTCCTCGACTACCTCCGGACCTCGATCGCCGCGAAGGTCGATGGTGCCCCCGAGCCGCAGGTGCGAACAGCCGCGGTGTCGTCGGGCACAAACCTGCTCGGCCTGCTCAACCACCTGACTTTCGTCGAGCGCTCGATGTTCCTCGGGGATGACGTCACCGACTGGCAGGCGACGTTCCAAGCCTCACCGGCGGACAGCGTGGCCGATGTCGTCGCGCGCTACCGAGGCGCGGTCAAGCGCGCGAACGACGTTCTCGACGGGTGCACCGATCTCGGCGCACCGGTTCCCCGACCACGGCCGGACCGCCCCGCTCCCAGCATCCGCCGGGCACTCACCCACATGATCGAGGAGACCGGCCGACACGCGGGCCACGCGGACATCCTCCGCGAACTCATCGACGGCACGACCGGCCGCTGATCCAACTTCTCCGGGACGGGAACACATGATCACAGCAACCACGGCCGCTGCCGCGCCGCTTCCTCCGAGCCGTGCACACGGTGGCCCCGCGCATGACCAACACCGTGCGGGCGGTGGACGTGCCGAACGCCGGGCACTGGCTCGTCGAGGAGAACCCCTCAGTTCATCACCGCCGAGCTATTGCGTTTCCTCGACGGATGACCACGCCGCCAAGGCGGCGCGGGATGCCGCGCGGCACGGGCCGCAGTATCGGGCGTCGCCATCCAGCACGCCGACTGGCTCTCGCCCTACCGGATCAAACGTGTGCCTGGCCGACCGCCACCGCGTCGACCGCGTCTTCTTGGCCGCGGACGCCGCCCGCATCCACTCACAGGAGCCCTCTACCATGCACTCGTACGACGTCACAGTGACCACCAGCGCCTCGCCGGAAATCGTCTGGAAGCTTCTGGTCGACGCCGCAAGCTGGCCGCTGTGGTCCAAGGTGGACAGTCTGGACACGACACGGTCGGTCGGCCTCGACCCCGGCGGCGACGACGGCGTCGGTGCCGTCCGGGCTTTCCGGACGGGACGCATCGTGACCGGTGAGCGGCTGACCGAGAAGGTCGAGCGACGCCTCTTGGCCTACGAAGACGCGTTCAATTCGTCGATGCACAACTATCACGCGCGCATCGAGCTGAAGCCGACAGCGAGCTCAGGCACGGTCATCCACTGGTACGGCGAGTACGAGACGAGCTGGCTGTTGCGCTGGGTCATGCCGCGCTACCTCCAGAAGTTCATGCAGGGCATGGCAGAAGGGCTGGCCCGCTACGCCGAGGAGCCCGAGCCGGCTCAGTAGGGCATACGCCGCAGCGCGCCGTGGGGGGCCTGGGTCTCGCGCCACAGCTGGCGGGCGTGCGGCAGGATCTGCGCCGCAGCTCCTGCATCTGCGCCCAGCCGGCCGATCCGGTAGCCGCTCCCAGGGGGCAGACGGATCCAGTAGCGGTCGGCGGCGAACACCACCGTAGGGCTGGGTTCAGGACGGGGCGTAGACATAGGGCAGGGTGTTGCTGTTCCCGGCCGGGGTGTGTGCCACGACATTCACCGTGCCGGGCGTTCCGCCCGGGGAGGTCGCGACGACCTGGGTGTCGGAGATCGCTGAGAACGAGGCCGGGAGGCCGCCGAAGGTCACTGCGTCGGTGAAGGCGAGGTTGCTGCCGCCCAGCACGATCGCGTCGCCGCCGAGATCAGAGCCATTGGAGGGGGTGAGGCTGGCTAGGACGGGTGCTCCCAGATATGTGTAGTGCGGATTCCCGGTGGTCGTCGCCGTGCTGGTCCCGCCCGGTGTGGTGACGGTGACGGTGACCGTGCCAGACCCGGCCGGAGCGGTCACGGTCAGCTGGCTGTCGGAGACCACGTTGATGGTGGTGGCCTGATTCCCCCCGAAGCTCACGGCGCTGGTGAGCGTCAGATTGCTGCCGAAGACGGTGACGGTGTTGCCTCCGGTGGCCGGGCCGAGATGTGTGGACAGCTCGTTGACGGTGGGCGCGGCGATGTAGAAGTAGGGCAGGGGATTGCTGGTGCCGCCGACCGTGGTGACCGTGACGCTGACCGAGGACGGTGGCCCGGCTGGCGCACTGACGGTGATCTGGGTGGGGGTGTTGGTGAGGATGGTCGCCGAGTTGTTCCCGAACTTCACCAAGATGGCGCCGGAGAGGTTAGTGCCGTTGATGGTGACCGTATTGCCGCCTGAGGTGGGGCCTGAGGTGGGGCTGAGTCCGCCGAAGAGGGTGTTCTCGCCCGAAGTCGGATCGGAGGCAGGTCTGATACTGCTGAGAGCCGGGACTGAGGTGTAGGTGAAGAGCACGTTTTGGGTGCTGGTCCCTGTCGGCGTCGTGACCGTGGCTTTGACCGGACCGGTTCCTGCGGGGGTCTTGGCCGTGATCTGTGTATCGCTCACGAGGACGAAGTCGGCGCCGTTGGGGCCGAACCTCACCAAGGTGGCGTCGGTGAAGCCGGAGCCGGTGATGGTGACGCTGGTACCGCCGGCCGGAGCACCTTGGGCGGGGCTGACGTTGGTCACTACAGGGGCCATGAGGCTCTTCTCCTTCTCCTGGCGCGGATGGGCGGCAACGCCCCGTGACCTGGCCGACGATCGTCGGCCAG
>NZ_JBEXPH010000361.1:0-4251 GCF_040611955.1 Streptomyces sp. NPDC006510
TGATCAAGCAAAGGCCGCTCCGCTGTCCGGCGAACAGCAAAACCCGTGGCCAGCCCGCCCAACTAACCAAAGGCAAAGGTTTAAATACAAGCTAAGTTTCATGGTCTTCTCCTGCTCGACGGGGTCGTTGTCGGCGAGGACGCCGCGGTCGCCGAACCCGAGCCACTTGGAGAAGCCGCGGCCGGTACGGCGCTGCGGTGTAGAGAGAAGGGGATGCCCTCAGGGGCGGGAAGGAGTCAGTTCTGGTCGAGGTCGCCGGGGGTGGGGGCGAGCGCCCAGTCGAGGGCGAGGTCGGCGACGGCTTCCCAGCCGGGCTCGCCGCAGGTGTAGTGGCTGCGGCCGTCGAAGAGCTTGTACGCGGTGATCGCCTTGGAGCGCTTGGCGTTCTTCTCGTAGTTCTCGCGCTGGACGACGGGCGGCAGGATGTTGTCGTTGCCGCCGGAGATGAACAGCAGTGGTGCGCGGTCGTCGTTGGCGAAGTCGTAGGTCGTCGTCGCGTTCGGGGTGAAGTTCGCGAATCCGCCCTGGAAGAGGATGCGGCCCGAGACCGGCACGGAATAGCGGTCGTAGACCGCCTTCGACTCCTCCACGGTGAGGTTGTTCGTGAAGGCGTAGTGGAATTCCTTCTCCGTGATCGGCACCGCACGGCTCTTGTTGGCCGGGTTGTGCAGGACCGGGAAGGTCGCCTTGATCTCGCTGAAGGGCAGCGCCTTCACGCCCTTCACGGCGGCGCCGTCGATCGATACGCCGGCCGAGCCGTACCCGGCGTCGAGGAGGAGCTGGACGAAGGCCCCGCCGAACGAGTGGCCCATGATGACCGGCTTCGTGTCGAGCGCGTCGATGACCTGCTTCAGGTGGTCGAAGACCTCGGTCACGCCCAGGCCCGCCAGCGGGGATGGGTCGCCTCGGAGGGCCTGGACGCCGGCGGTGCCGGGCTGGATGCCGGGATAGCCGGGGGTGATCACCTTGAGCCCGCGCTGCTCGTAACGGGCGACCCAGTTCTCCCACGACAGCGGGGTCATCCAGAGGCCGTGGATGAGGACTACGGTGTCCGTGGCCGCCTCTCGTTCCATGAGTCTCACCCTGTTCTCTCCAGCCCAGGGGACTGTGCCCGCTGCCCGCCGGTTCGTCGCTCCGCCGCGCGCTCCTACGCGCCGCGGCCCGTCGGCCTTCCGCCGACACGAAAACGCTATTCCGGCGGTGAAGGAACCGGAATGATCGACTCGCTTCCCTTCTTTGCCCAAACGCTCGGCCGGTCCTTTTCCCGACGCTCAGTTGGGTCGTGGCCGGCGGCCGACGCGATACCACCGGCCCTTCATCCAGGCTAGGCGCAATACCAGTAACTTAAGGGCAATTTGGTCGTTGTTGTTGGTGTGCCAAGAGCGGGTCAGCTGAAGTCATCTGGTGAGCGGTTGTCGGACCGGGTCGCGGTCGGGGTGTTGACACAGGCGTTTCCTCGGTCGCTTGTGGATGAGGTGTTGGAGGAGACGGGGCGTGTGCAGCAGAGGAACCGGCTGTTGCCGGCCCGGCTGGTGGTCTACTTCGTGTTGGCGATGTGTCTGTTTTCGGGGCAGAGCTATGAAGAGGTCGCCCGACTGCTGACAGCAGGTTTGCAGGGTGCGCGGCGCTGGCGTGTGTCGTGGGCAGTGCCCAGTACTGCTGCGATCTGGAAGGCCAGGTCCCGGTTGGGTGTGGCACCTCTGCGGCAGCTGTTCGCACGGGTGTGTTGTCCGGTCGCCACACCGGACACTCAGGGGGGCTTTCTACCGCGGCTGGCGGCTGACCGCGATCGACGGCACCACGTTCGACCTGCCCGACACGAAGGCGAACGTGGAGGCGTTCGGCCGTCCGCCCCGCTCCGGTCGGGGTGAACAGAACGTCGGCTGCCCGCAGTTGCGCATGGTCGGCCTGGTGGAATGCGGCACTCATGCCGTCTTCGACGCTGCGACCGGAGCCCTGCGCACCGGAGAGCAGACTCTGGCCCGGGCGGTCCTGGTGTCTCTGCGACCAGGGATGCTACTGCTGGCCGACCGTGGCTTCTACGGCGTGGATCTGTGGTGCAAAGCCGCGGCAACCGGGGCGGACCTGCTGTGGCGAGTCCGCAAAGACCTCGTACTGCCGGTAGTTGAGCAGCTGCCGGACGGCTCCTACCTCACCGAGATCTTCGACCGGAGCGACATCCACCACACCCGTCGTGGAGTGCGGGTGCGCGCGGTGGAGTACACCATCGCCGGCCACGAGGGCGCCTACCGCCTCCTCACCACGATCCTCGACCCGGACAAAGCCCCAGCCGCGGAACTCGCCGCACTCTACGCCCAGCGATGGGAGTTCGAGTCCACCCTCGACGAAATCAAGACCCACCTCGGCGGGCCACGCCTGGTCCTGCGTTCGCAGCACCCCGACGGAGCCGAGCAGGAACTCTACGGCTTCCTGCTCGTCCACCACGCCATCCGACGCCTGATGCACCAAGCCGCGCACCAGGCCGACCAGGACCCCGACCGGATCTCCTTCACCCGCTCACTGCGCGTCGTGCGCCGCCAGGTCACCGACCAGGCGGCATTTTCCCCCCGGCAGACTCACCCGCGCGGTCAAAGCCACCCACGCTGAACTCCTCGAATGCCCCCTTCCACCGAGACGCCGCCGATCCAACCCCCGCGTCATCAAGCGCAAAGTCGCCGGCTGGCCCCTCAAACGTGCCGCCCACCGGACTGCGGACCGCCCACCCACCGCGGCCATCACCCTCGTTGGCGCCACCAAACCCAAACGGGTCAAACGCACACCAAAACACTAAGTTACCGGTATTGAGGCTAGGCGCTGCCGTTTCGGGCGGCGCGCCAATCCCGTGGGGCGGTGCCGTACTTGCGGGCGAAAGCCCTGGAGAACGCCGCCTCGGATTCGTACCCCAGGGCCCTGCCGATCGCTCCCACCGGCTCGGTGGTGGTCGCAATCCGGTCGGCCGCGCGCGCCAGGCGCAGCCGGGCCAGGTAGCGGGCGGGTGGATCCCCGGCCAGCCGTGTGAAGCGCGCCGCGAAAGCGGCCCGGGACAGTGAGGCGAGGCCGGCCAGCTCCTCCACGGACCAGGGCTGCTCGGGGTGGCGGTGGATGGCCCACAAGGCGGGCCCGAGGGACTGGTCGAGCGCCGCGGTCAGCCACCCCGGGCTGCCGCCGGCCCCGTCGGTGTCGGACCAGGCCCTCAGCGCCTTGATGAACAGCAGGTCCAGGAGCCTGGACGCCATCGCCCGCGACCCGGCGCTCGGATCGGCGATCTCGGCCGCGAGCAGCCCGGCGCTGAGCGGCAGCCACTCCAGACCGGGTTCGGAGCCGCGCAGCACGATCACCTGCGGCAGCGCCGCGAGCAGCGGGGAGGCCGCGCTCTCCTCGACGAGGAACCGGCCGCTCATCCAGGAGCCATCCCCCTCGACCGCCCTCAACCGGTGCCCGGCACCGGTCGCCAGCAACGCCATGTCCCCCTCCCCGAGCCGCAGTCGCGCCCCCGCGTCGACGACCAGCTCGACCGCCCCCTCCTCGATGAGGTGCACCACCCTCTCTCCCGCCCCGTGCCGGACGTCGGCCCCGCCCACCGCGCGTACCACGGTCAGCCCTTCGCCGCGCAGGTGGATCAGATCGAGCACGTCGGACAGCGCGTCGACGGACGCGTCGAGCGGAACGGCATGGTTGTCGACCGGATCACTCATCTTCTCGTGGCCCTATCCGTAGTGAGGTGCTTCCGCCCCTATCTATCAAGGAAGGGTCCGGCGCGGGGCCGGGAGGCACACCGGGACGGTCGGGACGCCGACACACGCTCGGCCCCGAAGCCGGAACAGGCTGGGCTGCGGACGGCCCGAACTTCGGGCCGTTCTCGGGCCGAAGAGCCGCCAGGGGCTCCCCGACCGGTTTCAGCCGGACGGATTTAGCCACCCAGAGCCCTTTGTCTGATCGTCCAAGCCCCGGCCGAAAACCGCCGCTAACCAGCAAAAAGCCCCTCCCGAAGGAGGGCCTTAAGTGATGCACAAAGCCACCTGGCAGTACGCGATTGTGTGCTCGGCTGCCAGCCGATTGAGCTTGATGGCGATACCGCAGATGTGGCGACCCTGTGTGGGTCGACCGGGCGTCGCGGCCTCAGTTGTCGGCGGCTGCTGGGCGGAGCACGTCGCGTTAGGGAGCGTATCGAGTCGTGATCAATCTGCGGGATGTGCCTTCGTGGCACGGTCTGGTCCGGTAGACCGTCTTAAGTGACGCGAGTGCAACTGA
>NZ_JBEXPH010000362.1:0-4228 GCF_040611955.1 Streptomyces sp. NPDC006510
TCTCGCCCTCGCGGATCCTCAGGGCGCGGTGCAGCACCTGGTAGGTGGTGAGGCCGGCCAGCGGGAGTCCCGCCGCCTCCTCGAAGCTCAGGCTCAGCGGCTTGCGGGCGAGGGTGCGCACGGGGGCGGCGACGTATTCGGCGAACGTGCCGCGGGACAGGAAGTCCTCCCGCACATAGCCGATGACCTCGTCGCCGACCGTGAACTCGTCGACGGCCAGGCCGGGCTGCACGACGACGCCGGACACGTCCCAGCCGGGGATCACCGGGAACACGGCCTCCAGGGCGGCGTCGAGGTGGCCCTCGCGGGCCTTCCGGTCGACCGGGTTGACGGCCGCGGCCCGCACCTTCACCAGGACGGTGTCCGGGCCGACCCTGGGGTCGGGCCGCTCACCGTACTCCAGGACGTCGGCCCCGCCGTACCTGCTGTAGCTGATCGCCTTCATGCACCGACCCTCGGCGCAGCTCCGGGCAGCCGCAAGTCAGGCCGTCGCCGCCCCGGTCGACGGGCGCGTCACCAGCGCGGGATCGCCGGTGTCCGCCATCCCGGCTCGGCCCTGCGCATCGCGGCCGCGTCGTCGCGCTCGCGCATCGTGCCGTCGTCGTCGAGCCAGCGCCGGTGCAGTGCGGCCAGGCGCTCGCGGTCGAGTTCGACGCCGAGCCCGGGTGCGTCGGACACGGTGAGCCGGCCGTCCCGGAAGACATGGCGGGCGGTGATGACGTCCTCGGTCTGCCAGGGGTAGTGGCTGTCGCAGGCGTAGTCGAGGTTGGGAACGGTGGCCGCGACATGGGTCATCGCGGCGAGGCTGACGCCGAGGTGGGTGTTGGAGTGCATGGAGAGTCCGACGCCGAAGGTGCGGCAGATCCCGGCCAGTTCACGGGTACGGTGCAGCCCGCCCCAGTAGTGGTGGTCGGAGAGGACCACCCGCACGGCGCCGCGGGCGAAGGCCTCCGGCACCTCGGCGAGGGTGGTCACGCACATGTTGGTGGCGAGCGGTACGTCGGTGCCGGCGGCGACCGCGGCCATCAGGTCCGTGCCGCTCGCCGGGTCCTCCAGGTATTCGAGGACGTCCTTCAACTGCTCGGCGACGTACAGCGAGGTCTCGACGGACCAGGCGCCGTTGGGGTCCAGGCGCAGCGGCTGCCCGGGGAACTCCTCGGCCAGGGCGCGGATCGCGGCGATCTCCTGGTCGGGTTCGAAAACGCCGCCCTTGAGCTTGAAGGAGGAGAAGCCGTGCTCGCGGGTGAAGCGCCGGGCCTGGGCGACGACGCCGGCCGGGTCGAGGGCGGCGCCCCAGTCGTCCCGTTCGCCCCCGTCGGGGTGGGCGGCCCAGCGGTAGAAGAGATAGGCGCTGTACTCGACGCTGTCGCGGACCTTCCCGCCGAGCAGGGCGTGCACGGGCAGGCCGAGCGACTTGCCCAGCGCGTCCAGGCAGGCGACCTCGAAGCCGGAGACGACGGAGAGCCGGAGCTTGTCGGCGGTCTGGGCGCCGCGCAGTCCGCCCGCGTCTACCCGGTCGTCGGCCGCGCGTGAATCACCGCACACCTCGCCGGCCAGAGCGAACAGGCCGTTCAGATCGCTGACCGGGCGTCCGGCGAGCGCGGTGGCGAGCGGCCGGGCGAGTTCGAGGTACTTGCCGTCCCCGTACGTCTCGCCGATGCCGGTGGCGCCACCGCGTGTGACGACTTCCACGATGAGCCGCGGGGTGTAGGGCTGGTGGACGCCCTGGGTGTTGAGCAGCGGCGGGTCGGCTATCAGGATCGGGGTCAGCCGGACTTCGTCGATCAGCAACTCGGGTTTCATACGTGAACCATATTCAGGGATGCGACTGAGCGCCAGACTCCCGCACCAAGTCGGCGCGGAGTGCGCGCGTCGGATTCCGGGAGTCCACTGGACGACATACCGACTGGTCGGCATCATGAGCACCGACCGTCTCTCACCCCGGAGGTGCGCACGATGAGCTCAGTCCACCCGCCAGGTCTCGACCTCGACCGGCTGCGCGGACATCTCGACCGCGAGCGGCCGGGGCTGGTGAGCGGACCGCTCGAAGCCCGGATCATCGAGGGCGGCCGGTCGAACCTGACGTACATCGTCACGGACGGCACCGGCCGCTGGGTCGTCCGCAGGCCCCCGCTGGGCCATGTGCTGGCCACCGCACACGACATGAGGCGCGAGCACCGGGTGATCAGCGCCCTGCACCCGACGGCCGTTCCGGTACCCGAACCGGTGCTGCTCTGCAAGGACGACTCGGTGATCGGGGCGCCCTTCTACGTCATGGAGTACGTCGAGGGCACCCCGTACCGCACCGCCGAGCAGCTCGCCCCGCTGGGCGCCGAGCGCACCCGGGAGGCGGTCCTCGGGCTCGTCGACACCCTCGTCGCGCTGCACGCCGTGGACCCGGAGTCCGTCGGGCTCGGCGACTTCGGGCGCCCCGAGGGCTTCCTCGACCGGCAGCTGCGCCGCTGGGGCAAGCAGTTGGACGCATCGCGCAACCGCGAGCTGCCCGGCATCGACGAACTGCACGCCGCGCTCGGGCGCGAGCTGCCCGTCCCGCCGGTGCCCACCGTGGTGCACGGCGACTACCGGCTGGACAACGTCCTGATCGGCTCCGACGACCGGATCAAGGCCGTCCTCGACTGGGAGATGTCGACGCTCGGCGACCCGCTCACCGACCTCGGCCTGCTGGTGATGTACAGCTCCGACCTCGGTCTGGCCGATTCGCCGGTCTCCACCACCAGCGGTGCGGCGGGCCACCCCTCCCCCGCGGAACTGATCGAGCGTTATGCCGCCCGCTCCGGCCGGGACACCTCCGCCATCTCGTGGTACACGGCGTTCGCCTGGTTCAAGCTCGCCGTGATCCTGGAGGGCATCCACTACCGCTACACCCTGGGCCAGACCGTCGGCGCCGGCTTCGACCGCATCGGCGATCTCGTCCCGGTCTTCATCGAGCACGGCCTCACCACCCTCCAGGAAGGCTGATCACCCCATGGACTTCGCATTCGACGCCCGCACCGAGGAACTGCGCGGCAAGCTGCTCGCCTTCATGGACGAGCACGTGTACCCGGCCGAGAGGATCGCGGACGAGCAGCGCGCGCTGCTGGCCTCCCCGTGGGACACCCCGCAGATCGTCGAGGACCTGAAGGCGGAGGCGCGCAGGCAGGGCCTGTGGAACCTCTTCCTGCCCGACGCCGGGTACGGGGCCGGGCTGACCAACCTCCAGTACGCCCCGCTCGCCGAAATCACCGGTCGTTCCCCGCAGTTGGCGCCGACCGCGCTCAACTGCGCGGCCCCGGACACCGGGAACATGGAGGTGCTCTTCCAGTTCGCCACGGACGAGCAGAAGAAGCGGTGGCTGGAGCCGCTGCTCGCCGGTGAGATCCGCTCGGCCTTCGCGATGACGGAGCCCGAGGTCGCCTCGTCGGACGCGACGAACATCGAGACCCGGATCGTGCGCGACGGCGGGGACTACGTCATCAACGGCCGCAAGTGGTACATCTCCGGGGCGATGAACCCGGACTGCGAGATCTTCATCGTGATGGGCAAGACAGCGACTGCCGATGACCCTGACGGCTCCGACATCCGCCGCCAGCAGTCGATGATCCTGGTCCCCCGCGACACCCCCGGCCTCGAAGTGCGCCGCGCCATGCAGGTGTACGGGTACGAGGACCACTACCACGGCGGTCACGCGGAAGTCGTCTTCACCGATGTGCGGGTGCCGGCCGAGAATCTGATCGGCGAGGAGGGCGGCGGCTTCGCCATCGCCCAGGCACGGCTGGGACCGGGCCGGATCCACCACTGCATGCGGCTGATCGGCATGGCCGAGCGGGCCATCGAGCTGATGTGCAGGCGGGCGGTGTCCCGTACCGCCTTCGGCAAGCCGCTCGCCCAGCAGGGCGTCGTGCAGAACTGGATCGCGGACGCGCGGGTCACGGTGGAGCAGCTGCGGCTGCTGGTGCTCAAGACGGCGTGGCTGATGGACACGGTGGGCAACCGGGGCGCGCACACGGAGATCCAGTCCATCAAGATCGCCACCCCGCGCGCGGTGGTCGACATCCTCGACCAGGCGGTTCAGCTGCACGGTGCGGGCGGCGTCAGCCAGGACTTCCCGCTGGCCGAACTGTGGGCGGCAGCACGGACGTTGCGGCTGGCGGACGGCCCGGACGAGGTGCATCAGCGGTCGCTGGCACGGCGGGAGATCAAGCGGTACCTGTAGGCGGGGTGCGGCGCC
>NZ_JBEXPH010000363.1:0-4207 GCF_040611955.1 Streptomyces sp. NPDC006510
GCCGGGGCACGTTCACCACCCGCCCCACCGGCTACGCCCCGGCACCGAACCCGGTCGCCCCCGGGACACCGGCCCGGAAGCGACCGTGCCGGCCCAGGCCGTTCGCGGGCGGGGCCGGCGCGGCGCGGCCGGGCCCGGCGCCCGGTCCCACGGCATCGCGCCGGAATCCCCCAGCGGGACCGCGGAAATACTTCGGCCGGAGGCGAATCCTCTCCGGACCTCCCCGTCTCTTATCTGTGTACCGGCCGAACGCGCCGGCAGAACAGGGAGGAAACACCAATGATGGTCACCGGCCTCGTAGTAGTCGGAGTCCTGCTCGTGGGGGCGTGCAGCTGGCACCTGATGCGGCGCTACACGAGCCGAAGCTGACCAGCCCCCGCACGCGCGGCGCACTCCGGGAATGAGTAGCAGATGAACCAACACTTCCGCTGGCCGGACGAACGGCTGATCAAGGCCGCTCAGGACGGCGACGTCACTTCGCTCACCACCGTCGTCATGGAATCGCAGCCTCATGTGCGCAAGTTCGCCATATCGCTGTGCGCCTCGCCGCAGGACGCGGAGGACGCGGCACAGGAGGCGCTGATCATCCTCTACCGGAAGATCGGCACCTTGCGGGCCACCGGCGCGCTTGCCTCATGGATGTTCCGGATCGTGCGCAACGAATGCCTCCGGCAGGTACGGCTGCTCGTCTCGCGGAGCGACGGGGCGTCGGCCGAACCCGAGGCGTCCGCGGAACCGTCCGCCGAGGACGCGGTACTGCACAGACTGGAGGTGGAGAGGGTCGCGGCCGCGGTCAGCGCCCTTCCCCGTGACCAGCGGCAGGTCCTGATCATGCGGGACGTTCAGGGCCTGCCCGGCAGGACCGTCGCGCATGCGCTCGGCCTGAGCAGCGCCGCGATGAAGTCGCGGCTGCACCGAGCACGCGCAGCACTGCGTCACTCACTGGCAGCGACCGACCAGGCACCCGATGAGCGCCTGATCAAGTCATCGACCAACCAGTCGGAGGAGACTCACGACCGTGAATACCGCTAATGCCGTGAAAGCCGCGCAGGGCGCGAAGGCCCGGGCCACCGCGCGGTCCGCGCCGCCCGAGATGCGCTTCGCCGGCAAGTCCGTCGCGCGCCACCTGGGGCGCGGTGCCATCGGCTTCGGGCTGATCATCGGCTCGATCGCCCTGGTACCAGTAGCCGGCCCGGCCACGATGCTGGCGGCCCCGTTGGCCCTGATCGCCTTCCGCGGCTGCCCCACCTGCTGGATGGTCGGCCTGGCGCAGACCATCGCCCGCGGCCGTCTGGAGCGCCAGTGCGTGGACGGTGTCTGCACGCTCGCCAAGGCGCATCCGGCAGCGAGGGTTGCGGAGGAGCCGGCAGCCGACGCCGAGGGAGCCCCGGTGGACCGGCCGGTACCCCTGTCGGGTCCCCTCCCGTAACGTCGAGTCCAGGCCCACCCGAAACCCGGACAGCCGAACCCTTCGTACGAGGAGACCGACCGTTGAGTACCGACGCCCCGCCCGCTGACGGGGATGACACGTTCTGGCGCGAGCGCCGGACGTGCTTCCTGACCACCTTCCGGCCCGACGGCACCCCTCACCTCGTCCCCGTCGGCGTCACGTACGACCCCGAGACCCGGATCGCCCGTGTCATCAGCGACGGTGCCAGCAGGAAGGTCCGCAACATCCGTGCCGCCCACGACGCCGGCGCCGAGGCCCGCGTCGCCGTCGGCCAGGCCGAAGGCCGACGCTGGTGCACCCTCGAAGGCACGGCCGTCGTCAAGGACGACCCCGCCTCCGTCGCCGACGCCGAACGCCGTTACACCGAGCGGTACAAGACTCCACGGGTCAATCCGAACCGCGTCGTCATCGAGATCACCATCACCCGTGCCATGGGAACCGCCAAGCCCTCCGGCTGGTAGCGCCCGCGCTCGTCGCTGCCACCGCGTACGGGGCTTCCTCCGGCGCCCGTCCCAGCCGACGGATTCCCCTTGGTGCGCGGACGGCAGTGGAACCGCAGGTCGCCAGGTCACGGCGAGGGCCAGGGGGACCGCGACGCCACTACGAACCAACGGCCCGAATCGGGATGTTGCCGAGTCGAGTGGCGTCCGCGGATCACCGCGACCGGCGCCGCACTCACCGCCCACCTCGGCGTGCTCCGCGCGCCCGACCCCTCGACCGGTCCCCGGAAACGATCGAGGGGCCGTTTCGGATTTCTCCGAAACGGCCCCTCGATATCCGACTTCCACAAGTCGGGACGACAGGATTTGAACCTGCGACCCCTTGACCCCCAGTCAAGTGCGCTACCAAGCTGCGCCACGTCCCGATGCCCGTCTGACCTGGGGTTTCCCCCTGGCCGAACGCGCATGAGAACAATACCGCACTCGGGCGGGTGGTCACGAACACCTTTGCCGCTTGACCTCAACCGAGCTTGATGTTCAACGCTTGTCCCATGACGAACACCACAGCCGCACCGGCGCGCGAATACCGCGACATGAACCGCCTGATGAGCCTGATGACCGGGGACGAGAAGCACGGCCCCGCGGCGACCTCCACCCTGGACGCCCTGTGGGTGCTGTACGACCGGGTGCTGCGGGTGACGCCAGACACCGTCGACGCGCCCGGCCGCGACCGGTTCCTGCTGTCCAAGGGGCACGGGCCGATGGCGTACTACGCGGTCCTGGCCGCGCACGGGTTCTTCGGCGAGGAGCTGCTGCCGGGGTTCGGGGCGTACGACTCACCGCTCGGGCACCATCCGGACCGGATGCTGGTGCCGGGGGTGGAGATCGGCAGCGGGTCCCTGGGGCACGGGCTGCCGCTGGCCGTGGGGAGCGTGCTCGGTCTGCGGGCTCAGGGGCTCACCGATCCGCACGTGTGGGTGCTGATCGGCGATGCCGAGCTGGACGAGGGCAGCAATCACGAGGCGCTGGCCTATGCCGGCCCGGCCGGGCTGGACCAGCTGCACACCGTGGTGATCGACAACGCGTCGGCTTCGTACGCCCGGCCCGGCGGGATCGCGGCCCGGTTCGAGGCGGCGGGCTGGTCGGTCGGCTCCGTCGACGGACGGGACCACGAGGCGCTGTACGCGGCCTTCACCGCGCCGCACCCAGGACAGCCACGGGCAGTGGTCGCGCGCGTCGACCCGAAGTACTGACCGCACCGGCGAAGACCGAGAACACCGAGCCTGCGCAACACGAGAGGGACACTTCGCATGGACACGATGCGTGATCGCTTCATCTCCACCACGTCACAGCTGCTGGACGAGGACCCGCGCCTCGCCCTGGTCCTGGCCGAGATCAGCCGGGACGGCTTCGGCCGGGCCCAGCGGGCCCACCCGGACCGGGTCGTCAATGTGGGAATCAGGGAACAGCTGCTGGTCGGAGCGGGCGCCGGGATGGCGCTCACCGGGCTGCGGCCGATCGTGCACACCTTCGCCAGTTTCCTCGTGGAGCGGCCGTTCGAGCAGGTCAAGCTGGACTTCGGTCACCAGGGAGTGGGCGGGGTGCTGGTGAGCGCCGGGGCTTCGTACGACTGGCCGGCCGGCGGGTTCACCCATATGTCGCCGGGCGATGTCGCGCTCCTGGACACCCTGGACGACTGGACGGTTCATGTGCCGGGCCACCCGGACGAGGCCGAGGTGCTGCTGCGGCAGGCCGCCGCCGGGGACGGCCGGGTGTACGTGCGCCTCTCGGTGCAGTCCAACGAGCGGGCGCGGCCGGTCGGCGAGGGGGCCGGGTTCGCCGCGGTGCGGGAGGGGACGGGCGGGGTGGTGATCGCGGTCGGGCCGATGCTCGACAACGTGCTCGCCGCGACCGACGGGCTCGATGTGACGGTGCTGTACGCGACGACGGTGCGCCCGTTCGACGGGGCCGGGCTGCGGCGGGCGGTCGGTGCTCACACGGTGGCCGATGTGGTGATCGTCGAGCCGTATCTGGCGGGCACGTCCACGGCCGCCGCCAATGACGCGCTCGCCGAGCTGCCGCACCGCGTGCTGGGTCTCGGAGTGGGGCGGGCCGAGCTGCGCAAGTACGGGGAGATGGACGAGCACCTCGCGGCACACGGCCTGGACGCACGGGGGCTGCGGGAGCGCATCGACGGCTTCTTCCGCCGCTGAGCTGGGCGGGGGGCCTCGGGCCGGGGCGTCGCGGGTGGCGGGCGAAGCGGTGGTGCGGGCGAGCACGGCGACGCCGCCGGTGACGTGACCGGCGGGGGCGCGGT
>NZ_JBEXPH010000364.1:0-4144 GCF_040611955.1 Streptomyces sp. NPDC006510
TGCAGTACCGGCCCGACACCCTCGACGGCTTCATAGCCGGCACCGGCCTGGCCGTCGACACCCCAACGTCACCCTAACCAGCCGAAGTCAGTAACCACCTCCACCACACAGATCGCCGCCCGCCCCCGGCTCGTGCTGCACGTCATGGACACACTGCTGAGGACTCAAGAGAACCTGGACGAACCGGGCGTCCCAGCCGTCCTCGATCAGGTGGGTCACGTACGACCTTCGAAAGGAGTGGAAGTCCAGTCCCTCGTCCAGGCCGAGCGCGTCCCGGTAGGCAGCAAAGCGGGTGTTCATCTGGGAGAAGCCGATGCGGGCCGAGCGTTCCGAGGGCCACAGAGCCCCGGCGTCGGAAGTGGCGAACAGCGGCAGGACCTCCTCGTTCCACTGCTGGAGGATCTCCGCCGACCAGTCCCAGACCGTCAGCACGCTGCGGCGCTTCGGGGGCGATCCCTTCTTCGCCTTGCCGTGGCGGATGTAGCAGACGCCGTAGTCGCCGAACTCCGAGCCCTCGGGGTTGCGGCCGAAGTCGACCGTGTCCAGCATCCGAGTCTCGTTGCGGCGCAGACCGAAGGCGTACGCGGTCTTGAAGAGCACTGCGTCACGAAACGCGGGCAGCCAGCCTTTGCGGCCCCGGCCGCGAACCTTGGTGACCTGGTCGTCGGCGTGGTCGAAGAACGCCTGCAACTCGTCCTGGGTGAAGGGGCCTCTTCGCCGCGTCGGCTTCGGCGTCCTCCACGTGCACCGCGGCGTTCCACTCGTGCACGATCTGTATGGGATGGGTACCGAAACGTTCTTCGCAGGTCGCAGCCCAGCCGTAGGCGGGGTCGACGGCGAACTCGCAGAACGAGCGCACGGCGCCTTGATAGTTGCGCAGCGTGGAGCGCTTCAACCCGCGGACCGCCCGAAGATCGCCCATCCACTCGTCGAGCATCTGCGGCGACCAAGTCCACGGGAAGGCGTCGGCGTGCCGAGCGAGGGCCTGCACCGTCTTCTCCCGGCCCTCGATCGTGGAGAAAGCCAAGTTGCGCGCCAACTGCTGGTTGCGCCAGCCGTCCAGCATCGCGGTGAAGACCTGCTCGTCGGGCCGCAGCAGCGGCAGATCGCTGACCAGATGCAGCCCCGCTGCCCCCGGTGCGAGGCTGTTCCTGCTCATCAAAAGCACTCTCCGTCACTTACATCAGACGAAGGGATCTTTCATCAGATGTAAGTCGATCACAAACGTGCAGGTAGGAAGCCTGTCCGTGGCGGCGTCAAGGGCTACGGGAGCGATCTGCCCGATTGAAGGGACCGCATAAACTGAGGCCCTGGCCTGCGTCGATGGTCGGCAGAACCTCCGATGTGCTGCCCGACCGCAGTGTTGCATCAGATGAAATTGCGGCCGCTTCCAAGGTGAGCCCAAAGGGGGCAGCGGGATGATCTTGGAGCTGTGAGGCCGCACTCCGGACCTATCACCGAGGGCCTGGTCCTGTCCCAGGTTCCACTGTTCCGATCCTCCTCCAGCTCCGGTGCCGCGATGATCCCGCGCAGGTGCGCGTTGCGGGCCGGTAGGGCTGGGCACCAAGACGCGCGCGGGCAGAACGGCTAGTCGGTGAATGCGCCCATGGCGCGGTCGAGCAGCACGGCCAGTGGAACTGCTCCCTCGCAGGCCACCCACCCCGCCGAAGCCGCGTCCGCGCAGGCGAGGGCGGCCGCGACCAGGGCAGCCGGCCGGGGATCGTCCGGCTGGCCGGGACTGACCCCCAGTCGCCGTGCGATCTCCGGGGCCATTATCTCCTGCCAGTGCATCTGCTTCTCGAAGTGCCGGGCGCGCAGTGACGGCGTCTCCTGGAGCATCCGCAGATAGCTGAGCATCCGCTCGGGTTCCGCCTCGAGCATCCGCGTCATCACGTCGAACACCCGGCGCAGCGCCTCCCAGGGCCGCTCCTCGTCGGGCCGGGCGGCGAGCGCGTCGGTGACCTGGCGGCCGATCTCGTCCAGATCGGCCAGAACGATGTCTTCTTTCGTGCCGAAATGGCGGAACAGGCTGGCGCGCGACAGCCCGGCCTCGGCGGCGATCTGGTCGACGGTCGTCCGGTCGAATCCCTGCTCGGCGAAGAGCCTGAGGGCCACGTCTGTCACTTCCGCCCGGATCGTGGCGCGCATGCGCTCGCGCAGCCCGGGCTTGACCGCGGAGCGGGTGGGAGTAGCGGCGGAGTCACTCATACCCGCAGAGTACACGAAAATCTCAACTTGATACTGAGTCTCAAGCAGAGTTACAGTCTTCTTGCGACACCTCGTTTCGAGTAGGAGTGTTTCCATGAGCAAGGTCTGGTTCATCACGGGTTCCTCGCGCGGCTTCGGCCGCCAGTTCGCCGAGGCCGCCCTGCAGCGCGGCGACAAGGTCGCGGCCACCGCCCGCAACGCCAAGGCGCTGGCCGATCTGGCCGAGCGGTTCGGTGACGCGGTGCTGCCGCTGCAGCTGGACGTCACCGACCGCACGCAGGTGTTCGAGGCGGTCGCGGCGGCCAAGGAGCGGTTCGGCCGGCTGGACGTGGTGGTCAACAACGCCGGCTACTCCCTGATCGGCGCCGTGGAGGACCTCGGCGAGCAGGAGCTGCGCGACCAGCTGGAGACCAACGTCTTCGGCGTCTTCCACGTCACCCAGGCGGTACTGCCCGTCCTGCGGGAGCAGGGCAGCGGCCACATCGTCCAGATCTCCTCGGCCATGGGGGTGGCCACCTTCGCCGGCACCGGCGGCTACAGCGCCTCCAAGTGGGCGCTGGAAGGGATGAGCGAGGCCCTCTCCCAGGAGGTCGCCCCCTTCGGCATCAAGGTCACGCTGATCGAGCCCGGCGCCTTCGCCACCGACTTCGCGAGCTCGTCGGTCTTCACCGCGCACGGCCAGGACGCCTACGGCCCCCTGTACGCGTCGCTGACCGAGATGGGCGCCTCCGCCCAGGCACCCGGCCCCGAGGGGGTCGGCGGCGCGATCCTCCAGATCGTCGACGCCGAGGAGCCACCGCTGCGCGTCTTCTTCGGCGAGCAGCCCACCCAGTGGATACCCGCGGTGTACCAGCAGCGTCTGGGCATCTGGGCCGAGTGGGCGCACGTGTCCAAGGCCGCGGAAGGCAAGTAGAAAACGCCCGGCCCGCGGGCCATGACACGCCCACACCACGGCGTGTCACCGCACGGCCGGCACCTGAGAGAGCCCGGGTGGCACACCCGCCCATACGAACAGAAGGTTCACGTCATGAGCAAAGTTTGGTTCATCACCGGCGCGTCGAAAGGCTTTGGCCGCGAGTTCGCCCTCGGCGCCCTCGAGCGTGGCGACAAGGTCGCAGCGACCGCCCGCAACACGGAGACTCTGAGTGACCTGGTCGAGCAGTACGGCGACGCCGTCCTCCCGGTCGAGCTCGACGTCACCAACCGGGACCAGGTGTTCGCCGCGGTGAAGGCCGCGCACGAGACGTTCGGGCGGATCGACGTCGTCATCAACAACGCGGGCTACGGGCTCTTCGGAACGGTCGAGGAGATCACCGAGCAGCAGCTGCGCGACCAGATCGAGACGAACCTGTTCGGTGTTTTCCATGTCACGCAGGCGGTCCTCCCGATCCTCCGAGAGCAGCGCGCGGGCCACATCATCCAGATCTCGACCATGGGTGGCATCGTCGCGTTCCCGACCCTCGGTGCCTACCACGCGTCGAAGTGGGCGCTGGAAGGGATGACGGACGCACTCGCCCAGGAGGTCGCCGGCTTCGGCATCAAGGTCACCCTGGTCGAACCCGGCGGCTTCGCCACCGACTGGTCCGGTGCATCCGCCATCGTTGCCGACACGCATCCCGCGTACGCGGCTCTGCACGAGAATATGGCCGCGCAGCGGGCGCAGGTCGTACTCCCGGAGCCGGTCGGCTTCAAGTCCGCGATCCTCACGCTCGTCGACGCCGAGGAGCCGCCGCTGCGCGTGTTCTTCGGGGAGGGGCCGACTCTGATGGCACCGCAGGTCTACCAGCAGCGCCTGGCCGAGTGGGACCAGTGGGCGCACGTGTCCAAGGCCGCGGAAGGCAACTAGGGTGCGTATCGAGTCGTGATCAATCTGCGGGATGTGCCTTCGTGGCACGGTCTGGTCCGGTAGACCGTCGTACGTGACGCGAGTGCAACT
>NZ_JBEXPH010000365.1:0-4088 GCF_040611955.1 Streptomyces sp. NPDC006510
CTCCAGATGGGAAGGGGTCGCCTTGAGGAAACTGATCGGGGTGTTGGTGCAGATCAGGTCGATCGCCGCGTCGAACGCCGTCTGATCCGGTGCGGCGACAGGGATGACGAGCTGCTGGCCCTGAATGAGAGGCAGGAACAGCGCCGTGATCGTCAGATCGAACGTCACCGACGAATACAGAACCGAGCCGATACCGCCCGGGATGTGCGCGGGATAGTTCTGGTCGCACCAGTACAGGTAGTTCACGACACCACGGTGCTCAAGAGCGACACCCTTCGGCTTGCCCGTCGAGCCCGAGGTGTAGATCACATAGGCCAGATCATCCGGCGAAGCCAGCGGCCCGGGATCGGAGTCGGGACTAGCCGGCCACTGAGTGTCGACCAGCAGCCGCGGGAACCCCTCCGGAATGCGGTCGCCGAGGCCGGTGCTGGTGATGACGAGCGGAGCATTCGCATCCTCGACCATGTAGGTGATCCGGTCGATCGGATAGTCCGGATCGAGAGGAACGAACGCGGCACCGGCCTTCAGGACGCCCAGGAGCGTGGCGATGAGGTCGGGCGAGCGGTCGAGGCAGACGGCAATCAGGGTGTCTGCGGTGATACCGGTGCCGCGCAGGTGATGGGCGAGCTGGTTCGCACGGGCATTGATCTCACCATAGGTCCAACGGCGACCCCCGTACGTGACAGCGATCGCATCGGGACTCGCGGCGACACGCTCCTCGATGAGCTGATGAATGGTCGCGGTGTCCGGATACGGAACACTGACACCGTTCCACTCGACCAGCACCTCCCGCCGCTCCCCCACCGTGAGCATATTGAGATCGCCGATGCGTGCGCCGGGCGCGTCCACTACAGAGGTCAGCAGGCTCTCCAGGTGGCCGGCCATGCGCTCGATCGTCTTCGCGTCGAACCTGCTCCGGTCGTAGACGAAGCGGAACTCCAGGGCCCGGCCCGCCGATACGACGAGGGTCAGCGGGTACCCAGTGCGCTCCACACAGTTGACAAGGCGCCGGGTGAGTCCCTCGGGGAAGTCAGACGGCTTCTGCACCACGGGGTAGTTCTCGAAGACGAGGATCGACCGGAACAGTGGCTCGCCGCGCGGGATCCTGCTGTGCTTCTGCACGTCGACGAGGTGACAGTACTCCCACTGCCGCATCTCCAGTTGTTCGTCCTGGAGATCCCTCAGCCACTCGGAGACGACGAGGTCGCCCGTGAGCCGGCCGCGCACCGGCAGCGTGTTGATGAACAGGCCCATCATCGACTCGACGCCGGGCAGATCGATCGACCGGCCCGAGATGGTGGAGCCGAACAGCACCTCGTCCTGGCGGCTGTACCGTGAGAGCAGGACCGACCACAGGCCCTGCACCAGTGTGTTCATCGTGACGCGCTGGGACTTGGCGTAGTCCCGGGCCCGCGCGAACATCTCTGCGGAGGCGCACACCTCGAACTCGCCGACTCCCGTGTCACCGGTGTCCTGGTCGATGTGCAGGGCGGTGGGCTCAGTGACGCCCGCCAGGTAATCGGTCCAGAACGCCGCGGAGCCGTCGTCCTGCCGGGAGTTGAGCCACTCGATGTAGCGGCGGTAGGGGACGGTCGGCGGTAGTTCGGCGGAAGTGCCGTCGAGCAGCGCGCGGTAGAGGGCGAACAGCTCCTTCTGGAGGATCTGCACACTCCAGCCGTCGAGGAGGATGTGATGGAACGACCAGACAACGATCCGGCGCTCCTCCCCCATCCGCAGCACGGTGACCCGGACCAGCGGGGCCCGTGAGAGGTCGAACCCCCGGTCCCAGTCCTCCGCCAGGAAGGTGCTCAGCCGCTCCTCCTGACCGGACAGGCCGCTCAGATCCCTCACTTCGAAGGGGAGGGGAGCTTGGCGCTGCACCACCTGCACCGGCTCCGACACTCCCTCCCACACGAACGCGCTGCGCAGGATCGAATGCCGGTCGACGAGCTGCTGCCAGGCGGCTCCGAACAGCGTCTCGTCGAAGGGTCCTTCGACCTCCTCCGTCATCTGCACCATGTACGGGCGCGTGTCGGAAGTGTCCTCCAGCGAGTGGTAAAGCATGCCGAACTGCAGGGGCGAGAGTCCGTAGACGTCTTCCACGTTGTGCGCACTCATATCGAGAACCTCTTCAGGATCGCGGCCATGTCGGCGTCACCGACATCGGTGAGGGGAACACCTGGGGACTCCCGGCGGGCGTCGGCGGCTCCGTCGGCACTGCCGGCGATCAGCTCGCGCAGGTGGCCGACGACACCGTCGGCCAGGCGCTCGACGGTGCGCCGCTCGTGCAGCGCGGTCGAGTAGTTGATGTACAGGCCGAACGTGTCGCCTTCGACGGCGGCGGTCACATCCAGCACGTTCCAGCGCATGCCGTCCGGGCTGATCGAGTGGCCCTTGGGCTCGTCAGGACCGGCGTACCGCCCGATGCCCGGCAGGTCCCTGGTGAACTGCCCCAGGTAGTTGAAGTTCACTTCCGGAGTGGGCTGCCGGCGCAGTACGGCGGCCACGTCCGGGGCGCCGAGGTGGCGCAGGATGCCGTAGCCGACGCCTCTGTTGGGGATCCGTGCCACCTGCTCGCGGACGGAGTCGAGCGAGGCCACCGGATCGGTGGCTCCCGGCGCCAGCCGCAGCGCGACGGGGAAGACGGACGTGAACCATCCGACCGTTCGCGACAGGTCCACGTCCGGGAACAGATCCTCACGGCCGTGTCCCTCCAGACCGATCAGGATCTCGTCGTCCCCCGTCCAGTCTCGCAGGGCCTGCGCCAGTGCGGTGAGCAACGCGTCGTTGATCTGGGTGCTGAAGACCCGTGGCACGTCCCGCAGCAAGGCACGCGTCTCCTCGGGGCTGAGCGCCGCCACGACGCTGGCGGCGGATCCCAGGTCGTTGCGGCCGTCCCGGTCACGCGGCACCCGGCCGGCCGGCTTGGGCTCGGCCCAGTAGGCGCACTCGGCCCTTGCCTGAGCGGAGTCGGCGAAGCCGTTCAGTCGCTGGGCCCATGACCGGAACGACGTCGTCTTCGCCGGCAGCAGGGGCGCGAGATCGGCAGCCCGCCGCTCGTAGCAACTGCCCAGGTCCTCCAGGAGGATCCGCCAGGACACACCGTCGACCGCCAGGTGGTGTACGACGGTGAGCAACCGCTGCCCGCGCGTCGGTCCCAACTCCAGCAGGGCGGCCCGCAACAACGGGCCCTTGGCCAGGCCGAGGCTCTGCTGCGTCTTTTCCGCGATGTCCAGCGACACCGACGCCAGGGACTCGTCCGAGACACCGGACAGGTCGTGCACGTCGAGGAGGTCGGTGTCCACGGTCTCGTCCAGGTACTGCCGCCAGCCGTCGGGCCCGTCCACGCAGCGCAGGCGCAGCGCGTCGTGGTGCTCGATCAGGTCGGCCAGCGCGAGCCGCAGCACGTCGGGGGCGAGCCCGTCGGTAACGAGAAGCTCGGCCTGGTTGAAGTGGTCGAACGTCGGCAGGTCCTTCTCGAAGAACCAGTGCTGGATCGGTGTCAGCGGGACCTCGCCCGCCACGCGGCCCTGCTCCGCATCGACCGATGTGGTCGCAGCGGCGTGGACCGCGATCTCGGCGATCGTCTGGTTCTTGAAGATCAGACGCGGAGTGAGGTGCACACCGAACTTCTTGGCCCGGGCGATCATCTGAATGCTGATGATCGAATCCCCGCCCAGTTCGAAGAAGTTGTCGTGGATGCCGACGGTGTCGATACCGAGGATCTCGGACCAGATCGCGGCAAGGGTGCGCTCGGTGTCCGTCCGGGGTGCGGTGTAGGTGGTGGCGAGTTCGGGGCGGTGGTGGCCGGGCGCGGGAAGCGCGTTGGTGTCGACCTTTCCGTTGGGTGTCAGGGGCAGTTGGTCGAGGGGGACGTAGGTGCTGGGGACCATGTAGTCGGGCAGTTGCCGCTGGAGGTGGGTGCGGAGTTGGTGTGTGGTGGGTGTGTTGCCGGGAGTGGCGACGATGTAGGCGATGAGCTGTTTGTTGCCCGGTGTGTCCTCGCGGGTGGTGACGGCGGTGGTGTGGATGTGGGGGTGGGTGTTGAGGGCTGCTTCGATCTCGCCGAGTTCGATCCGGTAGCCGCG
>NZ_JBEXPH010000366.1:0-4081 GCF_040611955.1 Streptomyces sp. NPDC006510
CACTCGTACGCCCGAGGGCCGAGGACTGGCGCGGGCGCTGGCAGCGGGGGGCCGCCGCCGCCTCCGAGGTGACCGGCGCCCAGCTCGACGCCGTGGCGCGCGGCGACGGAGACCATCTCGCCGACGCCTGTGTGCACGCCGAACAGCCCTCCGGATACGGAAAGTTCGGCATGTGCGGCCGCCTGGACGTCTACCGGGGCTGACCGGCTCCGGCGGTGTCACGGGTGGCGGAGCCGGTGGGGTCGGAAGCGGCGGAGCGGGTCAGGACCCGGGTCGTGCTGCCGTCGTCCTCCACCGTGTCCCGGACATGCCGGAAACCGATCCGGCCCAGCAACGCCAGTGACGCGGTGTTCTCGGCGGCCACCGTGGCATGCACCTCGGTGAGCCCGAGCGTGCCGAACCCGTACCCGGTCAGTGCCTCCGCGATCTCGGTGCCGAACCCCTGCCCCCACCCGGCGGTGGCCAGCGCGTAGACGATCTCCTGGCCGTCCACGTCCGGCGACGGCTTGATCTCCGCATGGCCGATGAACCGGCCCTCGTGCCGGACCGCCCAGACATCGAACAGGTCCTGTGCGTACACCTTGCTGAAGATCCGTCCGAACAGGGCGCGGTCGTCGGCCTCGGTCTGGGGTCCTTCCCCCATCCAGCGGGAGACCCGGGTGTCCTGGAACAGTGCGACGAACTCCTCCTCGTCGTCCGGCGTGTACGGCTCCAGGCGCAGGCGTGCGGTGTGCAGGGCAAGGGTGGTCATGGCCGGTGACAGTACGCAGGCCCCGGGCGGCCCGCAACGCGTTTGCCGTGGTCACCGGCGTTGTCAGTGGCAGCCCGTACCGTCGGAGCCATGGATCTGGTGACGTCGCCGTGGGAGCGGTGGGAGCGGGTGGAGCACATCCAGGAGCTCGTCGACAAGGGCGACCTGACGGTGCTGTCACGCGCCCTGCTCGTCCCGGAGGGCTGCTGGGACGACGGCTTCGGTGTGACGACCGTGCTGCGCCGCCTGCCGGAGGCCGACCGCAGGGAACTGGCCCGGTCGTTCGCCGAGCACCTGACCACCGCGGGGGTCGGCGCCGGGGACCGCGAGCGCGGGCTGGTGCTGCTCGCCGCCGTCTCGCGCGGTTTCGCGGACAGCGCCTGGTGCGACGCCTGGGAGGCCCTGTTGCGGGACAGGGCGAGCCGGTTCTGGGCCTGCGGGACGAAGGACGACCTGTGGACATGCGGTCACGCGCTGCTGGACGCGGACCGGCGCCTGCCCGGCGAGGTCGTCGCTCTGCTGCGTCGCTCCGCGCTGGAGGGCTCCTGGCCGCAGGAGTGTGTCGAGCCCGTGCTCGGCCGGCTTCAGGGTCCCGTGCTCAATCCCGGTGACCGTTGGGCGGACCGGGTCCTCGCCGAACTGCCCGCGCTCGGCGAGCCCTGGCATGTGCTCGTGGAGCATGCCCTGCGCGCGCCGGTGGGGCGTTCCGGCCGCACCTGGGACCGCCGGGCGCTCGCCCTCGCCGATCCGCTCGGACCCGGGCGGGTCCGGCATACGGTGACACTCTGGATCAGGCTCGCCGCCGAGGGCGGAGGCCGCGACGACGGCGCCTACGACGCGTACAACCTGCCCGCACTCGTGGGTCTCGTCCGGCTGCTCTCGCTGCTTCCGCCGCATCCCGATTCGATCCGCGCCCTCGGCGCCCTGGTCGAGCACCCACCCCTGAGAACTCCGCTGACCGGCACGGCCGTTCGCGCCCTGGCCCGGCTCCCGCGCGAGCTGGCCGGGCCCGAGCTGAAGCGCCTGTCCGCAGGTGTACGGCACAAGGTGACGCACAGGCAGATATGCGCGGCACTGGCCCCGGAGCAGCAGCTGTCGTGACGAGGTGAGCGGCGACGCTGGCCGGATCCGCGTATTTCCCCGCGGAGACCTCTCGGTGTCGGTGACATCCACGAGCTGCCGCTGCCGGATCGCACCGCCGACCGGGCCCGCACCGACCGGGTTCCCCAGCACGTCGCCGATCCTGTCCGGGCGCTCCGCGAAGCCCGGCGCGTGCTCCGGCCGGGCGGGCGGCTCGTCATGGGCGAACCGGACTGGGGAACCCTCACGGTCGACCATCCGGACAGCGGCCTGTCGCGCGCCTGCACCCAGTACGTCACGGACGAAGCCGTCCGCAATGCCCGCATCGGCAGCCAGCTCGCCCGACTGGCGACCGGCGCGGGATTCGCGGTGCCTGCGGTCATTCCGGTCACCCCCGTCTTCCGGGACCTCCGGGCCGCCGACGCGATTCTCGGTCTGGAGCGCACCGCGCGCCGCGCCGTCAATGCCGGATACTTCACCGAGGAAGCGGCACGACGCTTGCTGGACCACCTCACGGAAGGCCCCTTCCTGGCGACCGTGACGCTCTACATCGTCGTGGCCGAGTCGTAGGCCTGCTGCCGGACGTTCTAGGTGGCGCCGTACAGCCGGAGAGCCTCAGGCTGTACCGGGCCGACGAACTGTGTACCCGGCCGGCGAACCGTACTGGGCCGACCGACCGGCCGGGCGAAGGGAAGAGTGGAGCGATGACGAACGGGATCGAGGACGCCGAAGGGCGCGGAGCGACCCTGGAGGTGAACCCCGTCGGAGCGCGGGTCGGGATCAGGGCGACGGCGCCGTGGGGTGAGCTGTCGCTGAACTGCACCCCAGCCCGGGCCCGGGAACTGGCGGCGGCGCTCGCCCTCGCGGCGGACGAGGCCGACAGTGTACGGACGGCGGAGCCCGTCACCGTCAAGGCGAGCGAACTGCGTCGCGGGGACGTACGGGACGGGGACCGGGCCATGACGGTGGACAACATCAGGGTCGACGGGGTCACCGCCCACGTCACCTGGAGGTCGGGTGCCGGCCGCAGCTGGACCCAGGCCTATGACGTGGACGCCGACATCACCCTCCGGCGGCGCGCCGGCAGCCACTGACCACGCGCCCGCGGCTCCCTGAGGTGCGAGCACCCGGCCGCCCGGACCGGGGCGAGCACCCGGCCGGGCGGCCCGAGTTCGTTGTACGAGAGGCTTCGTAATTTGACGGGTGTCGTAGTACGGGATGTATCGTACTAACGATTCTTCCGTACCCGTCGAAACGGAGTCCGACGTGAGTGCCCTCTTCGAGCCCTACACCCTGCGGTCGCTCGTCATTCCCAACCGGGTCTGGATGGCGCCCATGTGCCAGTACAGTGCCGCACCCAAGGGGCCGGACGCGGGTGTCGCGACCGACTGGCACTTCGCCCATCTCGCGGCCCGCGCCATAGGCGGCACCGGGCTCATCCTCACCGAGGCGACGGCGGTCAGCCCTGAGGGCCGGATCAGCCCCGCCGACCTCGGTATCTGGAACGACACCCAGGTCGCCGCGCTCCGCCGGATCACGGAATTCATCAAGGGGCAGGGGTCCGTCCCCGGCATCCAGCTCGCGCACGCCGGGCGCAAGGCCTCCACGGCTGCCCCCTGGCTGGGCGGCGCCCCGGTCGGGCCGGAGGCGCACGGCTGGACGCCGGTCGCCCCCAGCCCGCTGCCGTTCGACGACGGCCACCCCGTGCCGCACGAGCTGACCGTGGACGAGATCCGGGGCGTCGTCGACCGGTTCCGCGAGGCCGCGCGCCGCGCTCTCGACGCGGGGTTCGAGGTCGCCGAGGTGCACGGCGCCCACGGATACCTCATCGGGCAGTTCCTCTCCCCGCACAGCAACCGGCGCACCGACGAGTACGGCGGCAGCTTCGAGAACCGTGTCCGCCTCGCCCTGGAGGTCGTCGACGCGGTGCGCGAGGTCTGGCCGGAAGATCTGCCCGTCTTCTTCCGGATCTCCGCGACGGACTGGCTCACGGAGAACGACGAGGACGAGCGCGAGGGCTGGACCGTCGACGAGACCGTGCGGCTGGCCGCGCAGCTCCAGGCCCACGGGGTCGACCTACTGGACGTCTCCAGCGGCGGAAACGCCCCGCGCGCCCGCATCGGGACCGGGCCGGGGTACCAGGTGCCCTTCGCCGAGCGGGTCAGGGCCGAGACCTCGCTGCCCGTGGCGGCGGTGGGCCTGATCACCGAGCCGCAGCAGGCCGAGAAGATCATCACCGAGGGGCGGGCG
>NZ_JBEXPH010000367.1:0-4061 GCF_040611955.1 Streptomyces sp. NPDC006510
GGAGGCTGCGCGCGCCGCGCGCAGCGACTGGCCCGTGCACCGGGCGCTCCCGGCGCTGCTGGAACCGGCGTCGTCGCCGGAGCTCGGCGTCGACGTGCCGTGGCGCATCGAGGGCGATCACCCGGCGACGGCGTCCCCCGCCGATGCGCCGTTCACCTCGGCGGTGCTGGCCGGCTCGATGAGCCTGATGGCCTGGCTGGCCCACCGGCTGCCCGCCGGCGATCCGGTACGGGCGGCGCTGCCGAGTGCGCTGACCGCAGTGCGGCAGCGCCTTGCGGCACCCGAACTGCTGCTCTCCGCTGGGCACTACACGAGCCTCGCGGACTTCCGGAAGGTGGCCGGCGCCCCGACGGAGACGGCACCGGACCACGAGCGGTACGGCGCGGTGCTCATGGCCACGCAGGACGGCCAGCCCCAGCCGGCCATACGGCCCGCCCTGCTGGACTCCACCGGCTCCGACCCGTACCTGGTGGCACTGCGCGGCGCCGATCAGCAGCCGACCGGGGTCGAGACGGCCCTGCGGCGGGCGCACGACCCGGCGTTCGCACGGCTGCTGGCCGACCCGGGCGCGCCCGCGGCCGGCGCGGCGGACGACGAGGGCCTGTGGTGGCCGCAGGATCCGTCTCGTTCGGTGCCCGAGCGGGTGGCCGAGGTCGCCGAGGCACGCGGTCTGACCGCCGACGCGGCGACGCTGTACCTGATGCTGCTGGCCATGCCCGACCCGACGGACCGCAACACCGCGCGATGGACGGGGTGGAAGCCGGCCCGTCTCAAGACGGCGCGGGCCGAACTGGCCGAGACCGACCTGGTGGTGTCGGCCGTACGGGCCCGGGCGGGACGCTCGCTGGTCTTGCCGGGCGCCTGGGCGGAGCAGTCGGCGCCCGTCCTGCCCGTCGAGCAGTGGAAGCTGCCGATGTACGGGGTGGCCACGGGCGGCCGGCCGGTGCTGGGCACCCTGGTGCCGACCGAACCGGCCGCGGAGCTGTTCGCCCGGGCCTGGCAGCGGATCCTCGACGGCGACCTCCCGCGCTTCGAGGAGCTGAAGGTGCGGCGTACGAGGCGCCGCCGCTGAGGCGCCGCCGAACGGCACCTGAGCCGCCGCTGACCGGCCGCCCGTCGTCAGCACGGCGCGGCGCGCCCGCCCCCGGGTGCGCCGCGCCGGTCCCCGATCCGTATGAACACCTGTCGAACCATGACGAAGGAAACCCGCATGACCGTCACCGAACAGACCGCACCCGTCCGGCAGGGCCAGCCGGCCGAGGAGCGCCACGCCGCCGAACTAGCCTTCCTCGCCGCCCAGGACCCCGGGCCGCGGCCGCCCGGCTGGGCGCTCACTCCTCGCGCGGTGGTCACGTTCGTCTGCGGCAGCGACGGCGTGGAGCTGGCCCTGCCCCGGCGTCGCGCCGGTCTGCCGTCGAAGCTGGTGATCGCCCCGAAGTTCGTCGGTGAGCGCGCGCTGGTCGAACGCTGTGTGGTCACCCTCGCCGGAGAGCGCGGGCTGCTGCTCACCGGTGAGCCCGGTACGGCCAAGTCGATGCTGTCGGAGCTGCTCGCGGCCGCTGTCAGCGGGACCAGCGCCCTGACGGTGCAGGGCACGGCGGGCACCACCGAGGACGCGTTCCGCTACGGCTGGAACTACGCCCTGCTGCTCGCCCAGGGCCCCACCCCGCAGGCCCTGGTGGACTCCCCGGTCCTCGCCGCCATGCGGGGCGGACGGGTGGTGCGGGTAGAGGAGATCACCCGCTGTCTGCCCGAGGTTCAGGACGCCCTCGTCTCCATCCTGTCGGACCGGCGGATCAGCGTACCCGAGCTGACCTCCACCGAGGACGCGGTCGTCCGCGCCGCCCCCGGCTTCACCGTCATCGCCACCGCCAACCTGCGCGACCGGGGCGTCTCCGAGATGTCGGCCGCGCTGAAGCGCCGTTTCAACTTCGAGACCGTCGACCCGATCGCCGACGCCGACGCCGAGGCGGTCCTGATACGCCGCCAGGCTGTCGCCGCCGTGCAGCGGGCGGGCGCGGCCTTCGCCGTCGATGACGCCGTCCTCGACGCCCTCGTCACCGTCTTCCGCGACCTGCGCTCCGGCCGCTCCAACGAGGGCTGGGACGTGGAGCGGCCGGGCACGGTCATGTCCACCGCCGAGGCCGTCCAGGTGGCGGCGTCGCTGGGGGTCGCGGCCGCCTACCTGCCCGGCGAGGACGTGCTCGACCTGCTGCCGGGACATCTGCTCGGCGTGGTCCGCAAGGACGACCCCGCCGACCACGCACGGCTGCTGGGCTACTGGGACGGCCCGGTGCGCCGCCGCGCCGAGAACGGCTCGGCGATGTGGCGCCGGCTCTGGGACCTGCGCGGGAGCCTGCGTTGACGACCGTCGATCCACGGATGGCCGTGGACGCACTGGCCGCATCGCGTGCGCCGTACCTGCTGGGAGTGCGCCACCACAG
Organism: Streptomyces sp. NPDC006510; assembly: GCF_040611955.1. Lineage (NCBI taxonomy): Bacteria > Bacillati > Actinomycetota > Actinomycetes > Kitasatosporales > Streptomycetaceae > Streptomyces > Streptomyces sp. NPDC006510. The sequence continues at coordinate 2,445 of NZ_JBEXPH010000367.1, forward strand.
TCCGGCGCTGGCCGCGGTGGTACCCGCCCTGCTGGAAGAGGCGCGGGCCGAGGTGGTCTGCGTCGAGCTGCCGACCGACTTCCAGCCCTGGCTGGAACACCTGGCGGACCCCGAAACCGTCACCCCGGTCGCCCTGGCCGGGGCGGGCGAGGGAGGACGGCTTTCGTTCTACCCGTTCGCGGACTTCTCACCGGAGCTCGCCGCGGTCCGCTGGGCCAGAAGCCGCGGGGTGGAGGTCGTGTGCTGCGACCTCCCCCTCGGCGACCCGCGCTGGTCGGCGGGGGCACTCGGGCCGGTGCGCGAGCGGGACGGGAGCGAGGCCGTACGTCCGGAGGCCGATGCGCCCTTGGGGGCCACGGGTGCGCTCGACGCCGGTCCCGACGCCAGTCCTGACCCTGCTCGCGGCGACGGGGCGACGCGGGTGCGGCGCTCGTACGCCGAGGCGCTCGCCGCCGCCGGGACCGGCCGGGACGGTGACGATTTGTGGGACCGCGCGGTGGAGGTGCTGGCTCCGGGGTGCGCCCCGGACGCGGTGCGCCGAGCCGCACTGGGCGTGGGCTGGGCCCTGCGCGCCGACGCCGCCGTACCCGCCGCCGACCTGGCGCGGGAGGAACGGATGCGGCAGGTGATCGCCTCTGCCTCGGCGGACGGGCGCCGGGTGGCAGCCGTGATCGGCGCCTTCCACGCACCCGCGCTTCTCGCGTCCACGGAGGCGGATGCCGGAGCGGAGGCCGGGGCAGGGACGGCGGGCGCCTCCGGCGCTACGGGGCGGGCGGCCGTCCCGTCCGAGGCCGCGCCGCGCGGTGCGGGGCCCCGCACGTGGGGGTCCGGTACGGACGCGGGAGGGGTTTGGGCGGCTGGCAGGGCCGGGGAAGACGGCGCCGCAGCGACCGAGGGCTCGGCGGTGACCTCCCTCGTCCCGTACTCCTTCGACCTGCTCGATTCCCGGTCCGGCTACCCGGCTGGAATCCGCGACCCGTTGTGGCAGCAGGCGGTGCTCACCGCCGCCGGCGATCCGGAACGGATCCGGGAGGCGGCTGCCGACGCGGTGACCGGCCTGTGTCGCGAGATGCGCCGCGGCGGTCACACCGCGGGGACCGGCGAGGGCGCCGAGACGCTGCGCCTGGCCTGCGACCTGGCCGCCCTGCGCGGACTGCCCGCGCCCGGGCGCGGCGAACTCCTGGAGGCCGTCACCACTGTCCTCGGTCAGGGCGAACCCCTCGGCCGGGGCCGGGCCCTGGCCCGCGCGCTGGAGGCCGTGTTCGTCGGCACCGCACGCGGCCGGATCAGCCCGCACGCGCCCCGGTCCGGTCTGGGCCCCTCGGTCGAGGCCGAACTCGCGGAACTGCGGCTGCCCCGACCGGACGACCCCGACCGCCGCGACCTGCGCCTCGACCCGCTTCGTTCACCGCTGGACGGCCGCCGCGAAGTGCTGCTCCAGCGGCTGCTGGTGATCGGCGCCTCGTACGGCGAACCCCTGGACGTGGCGAGCACGGGCGACAGCACCGCGCTCGGCACCAGGTGGCGCCTGACGTGGACGCCGTCCGTGCCCGCACGCCTCGACCTCGCGGGCGTGCGCGGGGTGACCGCGGCCCAGGCCACCGCCGGTACGCTCGC
>NZ_JBEXPH010000368.1:0-4023 GCF_040611955.1 Streptomyces sp. NPDC006510
GCGCCTGGCCCGCCGCGACCCCGTCGGTCACACCTTCGCGCTGCCGACCGGGGCCGGCCGCACTCTCATCGGCGCCAGTCCGGAGCTGCTGGTCTCCCGGCAGGGGCAGCGGGTGGTCGCCAATCCGCTCGCCGGATCCACCCCGCGCAGCACCGACCTCGCCGAGGACGTCCGCCGTGCCGCCGCGCTGCTGGAGTCCGCGAAGGACCTGCACGAGCACGCCGTCGTCGTGGACGCCGTCCACCAGGCCCTGGCCCCGCACTGCACGGAGCTGACCGTCCCCGCCCGGCCCACACTGATCCGTACCGCGACCATGTGGCACCTGTCGACCACGGTGACCGGCACGCTCGCCTCCCCCGACACCTCGGCCCTGGCTCTCGCCTGCGCCCTGCATCCGACCCCCGCCGTGTGCGGCACCCCCACCACGACAGCGCGTCGGGTCATCGCGGAGACCGAGCCGTTCGACCGCGGCTTCTTCACCGGGGTGGTGGGCTGGGGCGACGCCCGGGGCGACGGCGAGTGGGTCGTCACGATCCGCTGCGCCGAGGCCGAGGAACGCACGCTGCGCCTCTACGCGGGCGCCGGCATCGTGGCGGCGTCCGTGCCCGGGGCGGAGACCGCCGAGACGGCAGCCAAGTTCCGTACCTTCCTCAGCGCTGTGGGGGCGGAGCTGTGAGCCCGGACGACGCACCCACCTGGCCTGCCGAATTCGCCGAACGGTACCGGGCCGCGGGCTGGTGGCGCGGAGAGACGTTCGGTTCCATGCTCCGGGAACGTGCCGAGGCGCACCCGGACCGGATCGCCGTGGTCGACCCCGTCGCGGGAACCCGGTGGAGCTACGCGGAACTGGACCGGCGCGCCGACCGGCTGGCCGCGGGCTTCCTCGCCCGGAACATCACCGAGGGCGACCGCGTGGTGGTGCAACTGCCCAATGTCGCGGAGTTCTTCGAGGTCGTCTTCGCACTGTTCCGGATCGGTGCGCTGCCCGTCTTCGCGCTGCCGGCCCACCGCGAGACGGAGATCTCGTACTTCTGCGAGTTCACCGAGGCGGTCGCGTACGTCATCGCGGCGGAACACGGCGGCTACGACTACCGCGAGCTGGCGGCGAGGACCCGCGCCGGTGCGGGCACACTGCGGCACGTGTTCGTCGCCGCCGGGGACCCGGGCGAGTTCGAGGCACTGTCCGACGTGGCCGAGGAGCCGGTCGGACACGGTGCTCCGCGCCCGGACGACCTGGCCTTCCTCCAACTCTCCGGCGGCAGCACCGGCGTACCGAAACTGATTCCGCGCACCCACGACGATTACATCTACTCGCTCCGCGGTTCCAACGAGATCTGCGGCGTCGACGAGAGGACCGTCTACCTCTGCGCACTGCCCGCGGCCCACAACTTCCCGCTCTCCTCACCCGGTTCGCTCGGCACGCTCTACGCCGGCGGGCGCGTGGTGCTGTGTCCGCAGCCCTCCCCCGAGGTGGCCTTCCCGCTCATCGAGCGGGAGCGGGTCACCATCACCGGGCTGGTCCCGCCGCTTGCCCTGCTGTGGACCCAGGCGGCCACCACCACCGCGCACGACCTCAGCAGCCTGGACGTCCTGCTGGTGGGCGGCGCCAAGTTCAGCGAGGAGGCGGCGCGGCGGGTCCGGCCGGCGCTCGGCTGCACCCTGCAGCAGGTCTTCGGAATGGCCGAGGGGCTGGTCAACTACACCCGGCTGGACGACCCGGTCGAGGTGATCGTCACCACCCAGGGGCGGCCCATCTCGCCGGACGACGAGATCCTGGTCGTCGACGACGAGGACCGCGAGGTCGCACCGGGCGAAACGGGCCACTTGCTGACGCGGGGGCCCTACACGATCCGCGGCTACTGGAGGGCGCCGGAGCACAACGCCCGCTCGTTCACCGAGGACGGCTTCTATCGCACGGGCGATGTCGTCCGGGTCACCGGCAGCGGCCACATCGTCGTCGAGGGACGCGCCAAGGACCAGATCAACCGGGGCGGCGAGAAGATCGCCGCAGAGGAGGTGGAGAACCACATCCTCGCCCACCCGTCCGTGCACGACGCCAACGCGGTGGCCGAGCCCGACCCGTATCTGGGCGAACGCACCTGCGCGTACGTGATCCTCCGCCCCGGCGCGGGTCCGCTGAAGCCGGTGGACATCAAACGGTTCGTACGGGAACGGGGTCTGGCCGCGTACAAGGTGCCGGACCGGGTCGAGTTCGTGGACGCGTTCCCGCAGACCGGCGTCGGGAAGATCTCCAAGAAGGACCTGCGAACCGCCGCGGCCCGCACCGCATCCACCTCCCCGAGCCCCTGACCCCTCCCGGACCCGCCGCCCCGGACGGCTTCCTCTCCGCCGACCGGGTCTCCCCCACCCCGGTATCCCTCACCCCTGAACGGAATCCCCGCACCATGGCCCTGCCCGCCATTGCCCCGTACCCCATGCCGGCCGCCGACGAGCTGCCCGCCAACCGGGTCGAGTGGACCGTCGACCCGTCACGCGCGGTGCTCCTCGTCCACGACCTGCAGAACTACTTCCTGTCGGCCTACGACCGACAGTCCTCCCCGATTCCCGAACTGCTTTCCCACGTAGCCGAGTTGAAGAAGAAAGCGAAGCGCATCGGCGTACCGGTGCTCTACACCGCACAGCCGGGCGGTCAGAGCCCGGCCGAGCGTGGCCTGCAACAGGACTTCTGGGGTCCGGGCCTGCCTGCCGACCCGTACGCCGCCGCCATCGCGGACGCCGTCGCACCCGACGAGGGGGACACGGTCCTCACCAAGTGGAAGTACAGCGGCTTCGTCCGCACCGACCTCCTGGAACGGCTGCGCGAACAGGGCCGCGACCAGATCGTCATCACCGGCGTCTACGCCCACATCGGCGTCCTCATGACCGCCTGCGACGCCTGGATGCAGGACATCCAGGCCTTCGTGGTGGCCGACGCGGTGGCCGACTTCTCCGCCGAGGACCATGCGATGGCACTGCGTTGGGCAGCCGGCAAGTGCGCCGCCGTCACCAGCACCCGAGCCGTCTTCCGCGACGGGAGCCGACCGCTGCGGAAGGCGTAGACTTCGCTCAGCATGGACACGGCGGGGGGCGGAGCACATGACGGCTGAGTCGACACAGAGGTGGGGGTCGACGCTCGACTCCGTCGTGGTGTACGCGCAGGGCGCGATCTGCCGACGCCTGGCCCGGGGCAGCGTGCCGCCCGACGGCCGGGTGCGGGTGACGGGACTGCCCCGCTCGCTGGACCCGGGCTCGCTGCGGGCCCGGGTCCTGGGCGCCCCCGGGATACGTGTCACCGAGGCCCGGGTGGAAGTCGAGGCCGAGCCGCTCGGCACGGGCACGCCCGACGGGTTGCGCCGCGAGGTCGAGCGGCTGAGCGACGAGCACGCGGCGGCGCGGGGACGCCGGGACCGACAGCTGAGCCTGATCGAGGAGGTCAGGGCTCTCCACCCGGTCACGCCCGCCCGCAAGCGCGAGGACCCGCACCGCCGCACCCCGGTCGACGCGTGGCTGGAACTCGCCGACTTCGTCGAGGAGCGGCTGGCGGGACTGCACCAGCGCCTCGTCGAGCTGGAGGAGGCGCTGCGCAACGCCGAGCACGAGCTCACCGTCGCCGCCGACAGGCTCGACCGTGCCTCCACCGACTCCCCGTCGGCGCACGTGGAGACCACGGTCTGCGCGGTCCTGGCCCTCGACGGCACCGGTGATGCCGAGGTGGAGGTGGAGCTGGAATACGGGGTGCCGGGCGCCGTCTGGGTGCCGGCCTACCGCCTCACTCACCGTCAGGGCGACGGCAGCGGCCGTCTGGTGCTGCGCGCCTCGGTCGCCCAGCGGACCGGCGAGGACTGGACCGGCGTACGCATCGCCCTGGCCACCGCCGATCTCCGGCGCCGCACCGACCTGCCGAGGCTCCGCTCGATCCGGATCGGACGCAGTCAGCCCGCCCCCGCGCCTTCCGGCTGGCGCGAGCCCCCGGCCGGGCTCGTCGACCTGTTCTCCGGGTACGACGCGGCAGGCCCTGCCCCG
>NZ_JBEXPH010000369.1:0-3939 GCF_040611955.1 Streptomyces sp. NPDC006510
GTCCTGCTCGCCCTCGGCCGCACCGACGACGCCTACCGGATCGCCGACCAGGTCCTCACCCGCGACCCGTCCTTCGGCGACTTCACCGACATCGCTGCCCTGCCCGAGTTCCAGGAGTGGCGACGGGCCCAGCGCGTCGAAACGATCCGCGGAGGCGCTCGATGACCGCCCACCCCGCACCCCCACCGATCACCCGGCCCCTCACCGACCTCGACCAGGTCCCCTGGGCCGACCTCTGCCACGCCTACGGCCCCGCGACCGTCATCCCCTCCCAGCTCCGCGACCTGACCTCGCTCGACCAGGCGACACGCGACCAGGCATGGCACCGCATGTACTCCAACCTGTACCACCAGGGGAGCATCTACGAGGCCACGCCCCACGCCGTCCCGTTCCTCCTGCACCTGCTCGCCGACGAGCGGCCCCCCGACCGCGAGGGGCTCCTGACCTATCTGTCCGCGCTGGTCACCGGCGAGGACGAGGAGCAGTGGTTCCCGGACGGGTACGACACCGCCAGGATCGCCGGATGGCCGGTCGAGACCGCCGTGTACGAAACCGTGGAAGCCGGTGTACCGACCGTCGTCGCCCCGCTGCTGGACCACGACGACCCGGAAACGGCGGTCCGGGCAGCGGTGCTCACCGCGTGGTTTCCGGCACAGGCCCCACATGTCCTGCCCGGCTTGCGCCGACTGTGCGGCAGAGCGCTGCCACGCCCCGGCCGTGCGAATGCGCTCATCGCTCTGGGCCTCCTGGCCGGCGCCGCCGGCGACCGCTCCGACACACCCCTCCTGGAGAGGACGCTGGCGGACACCGACGCCCCCGACCGCTGGGCGGCGGCCGTGGCCCTCGCGCGCGTCACCGCCCCCGACCTCCCGGACCCGGCGATCGACGCCCTGATCGACGAACTGGGCACGATCTGCACCGACCCCGACGCGTACGAGGACGTCGAACGGGTGAGCTTCTGCAAAGGTTTCGTGGCGGCCCTGATCCTGCGCACGGCGGACCGTCTGACCGACGCCCGCCAGGAGGCCGCCCGATCCGCTCTCGTGCGCCTCCTGCGGCGGACCGAGGAACAGAACCCCACACCCTGGAACACCGCCGCGACCCTGGTCGTCTACACCTTCCTCGACACACGGCCGACCGCACCGCAGCTCACACCATGGCAGCGCGCCGTGCTCCGCTCCCTGCTCGACGGAGACCGGATCTGGGCGTCTGGAGAACTCGGCCTGCTCCTCTCCTCCGAGTACGGGCTCCCCGACACGCCTGACGCCTTGGAGGAGTGGCTGGACCGCCCCTGAACGAGCAGTTCCCGCCCCCCTCCGGCCGCGGGAGTACCAAGCGGGAGGCGGCGTCGATTGTCGTCAAACCGGGCTGTGACATGAAGTCGCCGCACGAACTTTGGTCCGATCCTGGACTCTGCTGCGTAATTCGTCAGGCGGAGAGTCGGTAGCTGAGTCGTTCGAGCCTGCTGTGGCGGGCGCGGTCGAGTGGCCCGGTGGTCCAATGGGCGTCGAGCCGGATCACGTTGAGCGCGGTGGCGGAGAAGGCGTGTTGGAGGCGGACTTTCGGTAGGCCGCGGTAGCGGGCCCGGCGGATGCCGGTGACGTCGAGGGCCTGGTTGATGGTGCCCTCGACGCCGGCCCGGAGGGCGTACTTGTTCTTCCAGGTGTCGGTCTTCTGCTCGGCGCGGGCTCTGGCGAGGTTGTCGTGGAGTTCTTCGGGCCTGAGGGTGAGCATGCGACGGCCGATCTTCGAGGTGGTGCACTGCTTCTGGAAGGGGCAGTCGCGGCAGGTCAGGACGCTGAAGGTGATCACGATGGCGTCTGTGCCGTGTTGCTGGACGGGGTTCCAGTGGGAGCTGATCCTCCCGGCGGGGCAGCGGACCTGGCGGGTCTTCCAGTTGATGGTGAAGGCGTTCTTGTCGAAGCCTTCGGCCGCCTTGGCCTGCGCGGAGTGGTCCAGAAGGACCGGAGTGACCATGCGGATACCTGCTGACCCTGCATTCCCTGCACTGGGCGGACGAGATCCGCGACCCCCACGAGGAGGTCCCCGACCTGCCGGGCAAGACGGAGCCGACCGCCGCCGAGGTGAAGATGGCCCACCAGCTCATCGACGCCCTCACCACCGACTGGGATCCGGAAGACTTCCACGACACCTTCCAGGAGAAGGTCAAGGCGCTGATCGAGGCCAAGGCCGCAGGCGAGGCCGTGGAGAAGGCCGAGCCGGCCGCGCAGCCCACCGGTGTGGTCGACCTGATGGAGGCCCTGCGCGCAAGCGTCGAGGGGGCCCGCAGCCCGAAGGACACCGGGGAGAAGGCCAGCGCCTCCGGGAACACCGGGCGCGGGAAGAAGCCTGCCGCGAAGAAGCGCACCGGGGCCCGGGTCGCTGCGGTCGCTGACCAAGGCCGAGCTGTACGAGAAGGCCACCAAGGCCGAGGTCAAAGGACGCTCCGGCATGACCCACGATCAGCTCGCTGACGCCCTCGCCAAGGACAGCTGAAGAGCTTCGGCGACGGGTGGGACTCTCGCCCTCTCACGACCCTGCCTCGGGGGGCCCGATGACGACGAATTCCTCGCCATTCCAGTGCATGACCAGTTCCCGTACCCCGTCCGGTCCGCTCCGGGCTGCCCGCACCAGCTCGACCCGGCCCGCCATGCTCCAGCCGTGCTCCGCCCAGTACGGATGGGCACTGATCAGGCAGGACAGCCGGATCAGCCCCCGGCGCAGCTCGGCCGCCCCAACGGCGGGCCGCAAAGCGAGCTCGTTGTAGATGCGGATCTGCCGGCGCCTGAGATCGATCAGGTCGTCGGGGAAACGGAAGGACACCATCCACATATTCAATCAGGTGTTCGAATTTCGGCGCGGGTTCCCGCACAGGCCCCGCGGCGCCGGCTGTGGAGCCCGACTGAGCGTGACGGTTGGCCCGGGCCGTTCTCTCGTTACTCCACAGCGCGGCCGATGAGTTTGTGGCTCCCGGCCGGTCCAAGCTCGTGACACCCCAGGAAGGACACCGCAATGTCGGAGCTTCTCGTCGACTTCATCACCTCCCTCGACGGCCACGCATCGGGAGAGGGATGGCCCGGGTTCTGGGGCCTCGAGGGCCCGGAGTACCTCGCATGGCTCGGCGAGCAGCCCGAGGCCACCTACCTGATGGGAGCGAATACCTACCGCCTGATGTCGGGCTTCGCCGCAGGCGAGGTCCCGAATGGCCAAGACGAGTTCAGGCCCGAAGAGGAGGCGTCCGTCGACGAGCTCACGCAAGCTTCCAAGGTGGTGTTCTCCTCCTCCCTCGAGGAGCCACTGACGTGGGCCAACTCCACGCTCGTCCGCGACGACGCTGTCGAGGCGGTCCGCGCCATGAAGTCGAGTGGCTCGGGGCTCCTCAGCACGATCGGCAGCCTCAGCCTGTGCCGGTCCCTGCTACGAGCCGGACTCGTCGACCGCTTCCGGGTCGTGATGTTCCCGGTGATCACCGGGGCGACGGGTGAAGAACGCATCTACGACGGCTATCCGGACGTTGCCCTCGAGATGATCGAGCACCGCACCTTCGACGGCCGCATCCAGCTGGTCGAGTACAAGCCCCGCGTGCTCGAGCACCCGCCGCTCGGCGTCCCTGCGTGACAACGACCCGTTCGCCGGCCTGGACGGCCGCCAGGCTGAAATATCTCGCCGTGGCCTCCGTGTCGGGCGGGCGCGATATCGTGAAGCCCTGATGTCTGTTGCTTTTCATGATCCGGCAGGAGCGTTCCGCGTGCCCGAGGACCCCATCGCCCAGAGCGAGCTTGCTGCCCTGACCCGGCGTTTCGAAGAGGTCGCGGGAAAGCACGACCGCGAGTTCGGGATCATCAAGTCCGACCTGACCGCGGTGCGCCTGCAGATCGGGAACCTGGACCAGAAGGTCGAGGCTCTCGACAAGAAGATCGACCGGAACCAGGCCCAGAT
>NZ_JBEXPH010000370.1:0-3917 GCF_040611955.1 Streptomyces sp. NPDC006510
CGCACGACGAGGCCGCGCTCTCCGTCGGCGTCCCGCTGGGGCGCATCGGCCCGGCGCAGTGGCGGTTGCTGACGGACACGGCCCGGCACCGGGGGCGAGGTGAACTGCGGCTGACACCGTGGCGCGGGGTCGTCGTACCGGGGGTGGAGCGGCGGCGGGCGGCGGGGCTGCTGGACGAGCTGGGGGCCGTCGGCCTCATCGTCGGACCCGACTCCCCCTGGATTGGGGTGGGTGCCTGTATCGGCCGGCCCGGCTGCGCGAAGTCGCTGGCCGATGTGCGGGCCCGGGCGGCGGCCTCGGTGGGGGTCGTGGGTCTGCTTCCGGTGTACTGGTCCGGATGCGAACGCCGGTGCGGCCACCCCCGGGGTGAGTGGGTCGACGTCGTCGCCACCCCCGACGGACACCGGATCTCCCTCGTGCGGGGCGAGGAACGGGACGTTCCCGTGAGCGTCCCCGACAGCTCCGGTGGGCTCGCCGCCGCGGTGGCTGCCGCCCGTCGTACGCGTGGCTGATCCCGTACGCCCGACTCCCCTGTACCCGATGTACCCGACCGTTGCACGCCCGAGGAAGAGAGCGAAAGCACTGTGCACCAGTACGAGAAGGACGGACCGGCGATCTACCGCCAGTCCTTCGCCACGATCCGTGCAGAGGCGGATCTCGCGGGCCTGCCCGCCGATGTGAGCCAGGTCGCGGTCCGCATGATCCATGCCTGCGGGATGGTCGACCTCGTCCGCGATCTCGCTTTCACCCCGGACGCGGTCGCCCGTGCCCGCGCCGCTCTGCGGGCCGGCGCGCCCATCCTGTGCGACGTGGCCATGGTCGCCAGCGGTGTCACCCGCAAGCGGCTGCCCGCGGACAACGAGGTGGTGTGCACCCTGTCCGACCCGGCGGTGCCCGAGCTCGCGAAGGAGTTGGGCACCACCCGTAGCGCCGCCGCCCTGGAGCTGTGGCGCGACCGGCTGGAGGGCTCGGTCGTCGCCGTCGGCAACGCACCGACCGCGCTGTTCCGGCTGCTGGAGATGATCGAGGAGGGCGCGCCGCGCCCCGCAGCCGTCATCGGGGTGCCGGTCGGCTTCATCGGTGCCGCGGAGTCCAAGGACGCCCTGGCCGCGCACCCGTCCGGGCTGGAGCATCTGATCGTCCGAGGCCGTCGCGGCGGCAGCGCCATCGCAGCCGCCGCCCTCAACGCGATCGCCAGCGAGGAAGAGTAGACGTGAGCGAGCAGCAGACGGGCCGGCTGTACGGGGTCGGGCTCGGCCCCGGCGATCCGGCTCTGATGACCGTACGCGCGGTGGAGATCATCGCCGAGGCCGATGTCATCGCCTACCACAGCGCCCGGCACGGGCGGTCCATCGCCCGGTCCATCGCGGCGAAGCACATCCGTGCCGACCATGTCGAGGAGCCGCTGGTCTACCCCGTCACGACGGAGACCACGGATCACCCGGGCGGCTACCGGGGGGCGATGGAGGAGTTCTACGCCGGGGCGGCGGCCCGCCTGGCGGCGCATCTCGACGCAGGCCGGACGGTCGCCGTGCTGGCCGAGGGCGACCCGCTCTTCTACGGCTCGTACATGCACATGCACAAGCGGCTCGCCGACCGCTACCCGACCGAGGTGATCCCGGGCGTCACCTCGGTCAGCGCGGCGGCCGCGCGGCTCGGCACCCCGCTCGTCGAGGGCGAGGAGGTGCTGACCATCCTGCCCGGCACGCTGCCGGAGGAGGAGCTGACCGCCCGTCTCGCCGCCACCGACGCCGCCGTGGTGATGAAGCTGGGACGTACGTTTCCCGCCGTGCGCGGCGCCTTCGAGGCATCCGGGCGGCTGCCCGAGGCGCGTTACGTCGAGCGCGCCACGATGGCCGGGGAGCGGGTGGGTGAACTGGCCGAGGTCGACGCCGGCTCGGTGCCGTACTTCGCGGTCGCGGTCCTGCCCAGCCGGATCGGCGCGCCGCGTCCCGAACGCGCCCCGGAGGGCGGCGAGGTGACCGTGGTCGGCACCGGCCCGGCCGGGCCGCTGTGGCTGACTCCGGAGTCGCGCGGGGCGCTGGCCGCCGCCGACGACCTGGTCGGCTACACCACTTATCTGGACCGGGTGCCGGTCCGGCCGGGGCAGGTGCGGCACGGCTCGGACAACAAGGTCGAGTCGGAGCGTGCCGAGTTCGCCCTCGACCTGGCCCGGCGCGGCCGGCGGGTGGCCGTGGTGTCCGGCGGCGACCCCGGGGTCTTCGCCATGGCGACGGCCGTCCTCGAAGTGGCGTCGCAGGACGAGTACGCGCGGGTGCCGGTGCGGGTGCTGCCGGGGGTGACGGCCGCCAATGCCGCCGCTGCCCGGGCGGGTGCGCCGCTGGGCCACGACTACGCGACGATATCGCTCTCCGACCGGCTCAAGCCGTGGGAGGTGATCGCGGAGCGGCTGCACGCGGCCGCGGCGGCGGATCTGGTGCTCGCGCTGTACAACCCCGGTTCGCGCAGCCGGACCTGGCAGGTCGGCAAGGCCCGTGACCTGCTGCTCGAACACCGCTCGCCGGACACGCCCGTGGTCCTCGGCCGGGATGTGGGCGGGCCCGCCGAGAACGTGCGGACCGTACGCCTGGCCGATCTCGACCCCGCCGAGGTCGACATGCGCACGATCCTGCTCGTCGGGTCGTCGCAGACCCGCTGGGTACGGCGCGGTGACGGGGAGCAGATCGTCTGGACGCCCCGTCGCTATCCGGAGGACTGAGTCCGGACCGGCCGTCGCCTACGCCTGGCGGAAGATGTGTTCGCGCAGCCAGGCGGCGGCCGGTTCCGGGCCGTCGACGACCGGGATGCCCCGGGGCACGGGCGGCCGGCGCACCACCACCACCGGGATCCGCGCCTCGCGGGCCGCGGCGAGTTTGGGGGCGGTGGCGGCGCCTCCACTGTCCTTCGTGACGACGACGTCGATGCGATGGCGGCGGATCAGCTCGCGTTCCCCGTCCAGGGTGAACGGGCCCCGGTCGAGCAGGACCTCCATCCGGGCGGGGTACGGCGCTTCGGGGGCGTCCACCGAGCGCATCAGGAACCACAGCTCGTCCAGGCCGGCGAAGGCGGCCAGTCCCATCCGGCCGGTGGTGAGGAACACCCTCCGGCCCAGCGCGGGCAGTGCCGCCGCGGCCTCGGCCAGGGAACCGGCCGGATGCCAGTCGTCGCCGTCGACGGGCACCCAGCCGGGCCGGCGCAATGCCAGCAGGGGAACATGGGCGGCAGCGGCGGCAGCGGCCGCGTTGAAACTGATCGTCCCGGCGAAAGGATGGGTGGCGTCGATGAGCGCGTCCACCTGGTGCGTACGCAGCCATGCGGCGAGCCCGTCCGCTCCCCCGAAGCCGCCGATGCGGACCTCGCCCGGCGGAAGTCTGGGGCCGGCCACGCGTCCGGCGAGCGAACTCGTCAGCCTGGCACCGGCCGGGAGAACGTCCACCAGCGACTCGGCGAGGCGACGGGCCTCCGTCGTTCCGCCGAGTACGAGTACATGCATCGGAACCATCCATGGGTGAGATCGAGGGCGGACGCAGCGCCCAGCTGAAACACACCGGTCTGCGGCCCGGCTGGACCACCGGCGCCTGTGCGACCGCGGCGGCCACCGCCGCGTACACGGCTCTGCTGACGGGTGACTTCCCCGACCCGGTGACGATCACCCTACCCAAGGGGCAGGCGCCCGCCTTCGCCCTCGCGGTGGAGGAACTGGCCGAGGGACGGGCGACGGCCGGGGTGGTCAAGGACGCGGGCGACGACCCCGATGTGACGCACGGCGCTCTCGTCCGGGTCACCGTACGGCGGCTGCCGCCGGGCTCGGGTGTGGTGTTCCGGGCCGGCCCCGGAGTGGGCACGGTCACCCTTCCCGGGCTGCCGCTCGATGTCGGGGAGCCGGCGGTCAACCCCGTGCCGCGCCAGATGATCCG
>NZ_JBEXPH010000371.1:0-3880 GCF_040611955.1 Streptomyces sp. NPDC006510
TTCAGCCAGGCCGGCACCGGCAGCAAAGGCCGGACGGCCGCCCATTCCCCGTCCGTCATGTCGGAGGGATACCGGCGTTCCCGGTCCGGATGATCTGCTGCGTTGCCGTAGACATGCGCGAGGCAATCACACGATGGAGCAGCCGAGTTGAACTGAACAGGTTCGGACGCGTACAACAACGACACCAGGGCCTCCCGGCACTGCTCGGTCAGATTCGCATCCCCGAGCTACCGAGAGGCCCTGTCTTCATGCGCGCACAACGGGAAGATCACCCCGGCGGGAAACCTGTTCGACCCGCACGTTCCATGATCGGTTGAGATACGGCTTCTCAGTGAAGGCCCTGGAGCAAGACATCAGGGCCTGGATCGACGGATGGAACGAAAACCCCAGGCCCTTCATCTGGACCAAGACCGCCGACGAGATCCTCAAATCCCTCGCCGACTACCTCACCAAAATCAACCCAGCCAGCCATCAAAGGAATAGTTACCCTCATGATTTGCGGCGCATCACATTAGCAACAGCCAGGCGAACGGGCGGAAGGGGAGATCGTGATTCTCTCGGCTCGTCTCAGCGTCAGGAGCTACTGTCGCGGGCATGGTCGAACACGATGCCTTCAGTGCCTCCCGCGAGGCCTATGACGCTGTTGCCCCCACCTATGCGCAGCTGTTCCGCGACGAGCTGCGTGACAGGCCCCTGGACCGCGCGATCTTGGGTGCCTTCGCCGAGGCCGTAAGCGCGAGTGGGGATGGTCAGGTCGCGGATCTGGGGTGTGGGCCTGGCCATATCACTGCATATCTGGACGAGTTGGGGCTGTCGGCGTTTGGTGTTGATGCCTCTCCTGCGATGATCAAGTTGGCTCGGCAGGCCTATCCGGGTCTGCGGTTCGACGTGGGCTCGATGGCCGCGCTGAACATCGCTGACGGCGTGCTGGGCGGCGTACTGTCACGTTGGTCCATCATCCACACTCCGCCGCAAGAACTGCCCGGCATCCTGGCGGAGTTCCACCGTGTGCTGGCACCTGGCGGCCACCTCCTGGTCGGCTTTTCGGCAAGCGATGATCCGTCTCACCCGACGCAGGTCTTCGATCACGCAGTCGCGCCGGCCTATCGGTGGTCGCCTGATCACCTCGCCGAGCTGCTGCGCAAGTCAGGGTTGGCCGAGGTGGCCCGGATGGTTCGCGAGCCTCAGCCCACCGACCGACGGCAGTTTCAGGAGATTCAACTGCTCGCCCGCAAAGCCTAGGCAGGGGCCCTGTCTGGCCGAGGACATGACCGCATCCACCCTGCCGGACGGGGGACCGTCAGTTTCAGGCATCGACTCGTGATCAGGACTCACCGCCCGTTCGAGCTCCGATGTGGCCGAAAGAGGGGAAACACAAGCGTGCTCATGGATGCAAGGAATTCCGAAGGCGTGTGCGCGGGTGCCGATGGATACTTTCCGTTTCTCGAAGTGGGCGAGGAAAGCGTCCCACTCCTCCAGGGGCGGGATCCGGTACTCCTCGCTGGGGCGGGTCGCCCTGCGGCGGGCGATGAACGCTCGGTGGGCCTCGATGCTCCCGGCGAGGTGGACCGATGGCGGCGGAGTCGGGTATTGGGGCCCTCGGAATGCCTTGGTCATGACCGTCCTCGCTGGCTCACATCAGTGTGTTGTCTTTGAGGAGGCGGCGTGCGCCGGTCCAGGGCTTTTCGCTGTCGATGGTTCCCTGCGGGCCGGTTCAGCGGACAGTGCCGTAGGTGAGGCCGTGGGCATGGCGGTGCTTCGTCGCGGCCTATGCGTTCCAGCAGGTCCCGGGCCTTTGCTCGGGAGACCCAGGCCAAGGCGACACCGGGACGCTCAGCGGTCGTCAACGCCTCATGGCCGCAGCCGCTGCAGGTCACCCATCGCTGCTGGCGGCGTTCGCACCAGGGCTGCCGGTTGGCCCGCGTGGTCGGTGATCCAGCGAGCGGCGAGGAGACCGGAAGCTGCGGTGAGGGTGGCGCCGGCGATGACGGTGGCGTGGAGGCCGAGGGCGTCGGCGAGGATTCCGGCGACGAGGGCCCCGGCTGCGTAGCCGATGTCGCGCCAGAAGCGGTACGTGCCCAGGGCGTTGGCGCGCCAGGCAGGGTGGGCGTGGTCGGAGACGGAGGCGATCAGAGCCGGGTAGACCATGGCGGTACCCAGGCCGAGGGCGACGGCGGACAGGATGCCCGCGAGCAGGGGGGTGTCCAGCAGGGCGAGGGCGAGGATGAAGCCGGTGGATTGGACGAGCATGCCGGTGACGATGAGGGGTTTGCGGCCGATGTGGTCGGCGAGGTGGCCGGTGGGGATCTGGCCGATGCCCCAGAGGATCGGGTAGAGGCCCTTGATGAGGCCGACGGCGACGAGCCCGAGGCCGTGGTCGGTGAACAGGAGGGGGAAGACGCCCCAGGTCAGGCCGTCGTTGAGGTTGTTGACGAGGCCGGCCTGGCTGGCGCCGCGTAGGGAGCGGTCTCGCCAGGAGGTACGGGCGAACACGGCCTTCAGGCCGGTGTTCTCGCCGGTGGGCAGGGGCTTGGTGTGGTGAGCGAGTTCGAGTGCCACATGTGCGGCGGTGTCCCGGACCACGAGGGTCAGGGCGAGACCGGCGACGACGAAGACGACGCCGATGAGCTCGGGGACGGGGCGCAGGCCGTAGTTGGTGGCGAGGTAGCCGGTGAGCAGGGCGGTGACACCGACCGCGGTGTATCCGGCGGCCTCGTTCAGCCCGGTCGCGAGCCCTCGTCGGGAGGGGCCGACGAGGTCGATCTTCATGTTGACGGTCATGGACCAGGTCAGGCCCTGGTTGAGGCCGAGTAGGACGTTCGCGGCGACGATCCAGCCCCAGGAGGGTGCCCAGGCGAGGGCAAAGGGCACGGGGATGCCGATGAGCCAGCCGGCGACGAGCAGTTGCTTGCGGCGGAAGCGCGCCGTGAGCGCGCCCGCGGCGAGGTTGGTGAGGGCCTTGGTGAGGCCGAAGGCAATGATGAAGGAGAAGACGGCCAGGTCGCTTGTGAGACCGAAGGTGTCGCTGCCGATGAGCGGCAGGGTGGTCCGCTCCAGGCCCACCAGGCCGCCTACCGCGATGTTGACGACGACGAGCAGGGAGAACTGGAGCCGGTTCTCCCGTAGGCCGAGGCGGACCGGATGCCCGGCGTCGGTCGGCGTGATGACCGTAGGCGTGGCGATCACGAGCGGATCTCCTTTGAGCTCTGGCGAGGTGGTGGCAGGCAGGTGGGCGCCGGTGCGGTGTCGGGCGGCCGCGATCCGCGTGCACCTGCCGCATGCCCTGTACGGGGCGCTCGTGCTCTGCGCCCCAGCGCGGCGTCCCAGGCGGTCCTGATCTGCGGGGAAGCACGTATCGGCAGTTCAGAATACCCCACCGGGTATATGGGATGGAGTCTGAGACACGCACCGCGCCATGACTCACGATACCCAGGGGGGTATTTGACTTCTCCGTGGAGTCGACTTACGGTCGAGTACGTAAATACCCAGGGGGGTATCGAAACCAAGGGATGCCTCGATGCGTGAAGTAGATCTGGACGTCTTCGCGGCCGAGCTCGCCCACGGCGCGTTCGTCATCGACGTCCGTGAGTCCGACGAGTACGCGGTCGGCCACGTGCCGGGAGCGCTCAGCACTCCGCTGTCGGCGTTCGGCGCGGCTCTCGGCGGGCTGCCCGGCGACAGGCCGGTGTACGTGATCTGCGCGAGCGGCAGTCGGAGCGCCCGGTCAGCTGAACAGCTCGCGGCGCTCGGAGTGGACGCCGTATCGGTCGCGGGCGGCACCGCGGGCCGGGCCTCTTCTTCGATCTGGTCCCAGGCGGCTTCCGTGACCGGGGCGAGTTCGCGGTGGAGATTGTTCATCACTGGGCACTTTCCTGCAGGC
>NZ_JBEXPH010000372.1:0-3690 GCF_040611955.1 Streptomyces sp. NPDC006510
CCGGGTTCCTGCTCCAGTGCGCGGTGCGCAGGCTGCCGGTGATCCTGGACGGGGTGGTCTCCGCGGCCTGTGCGCTGGTGGGCCAGCGGGCGGCCTTCCGGGCGCCGGACTGGTGGCTGGCGGGTCAGGCGAGTGGTGAGCCGGCGCAGACCAAGGCGCTGGACCGAATGGCGCTCAACCCATTGCTGGACCACGGCGTCATCGTGGGGGAAGGAAGTGGGGCATTGCTCGCACTCCCGCTCGTCCGGGCGGCGGCCGCACTGGCGGCCGAGCTGCCCGAGCGCGACCCCGTCGCCGAGGAGCAGGACGGTGCCGACGAGGGAGCCGAGGCCGGCGACGTCTACGGCGACGCGACCTGAGGCTCACGGACCGGCAGCGCTGCGGCCATTGAACACCGGCCGCAGCGCAGTCCCTCATGCAGTGCGATGCACCATATGATCGCTTTTCATGGGAGAGGTCCGATTGGCCACCGAGGAACCCGGGCGGGACAGCGTCCGGCCGCCGAGCACCGTCCGGTCACGGCGCAGCGCGGCATTCACCATCTGGTACCTGCGCATCGTGTCGTTCATCAATTTCCTGAGCGCCGTCTGGGTCACTCTCGGCAATGATCTGCGCCGCCACAACACCGAGAACTACTTCACCCCCTACCTGCTCACCGCGGGCTTCTCCTCCGGGGTGGTCGCGCTCTTCCTCGCGGTCACCATGCGCCGCCGCAAGCGGGCCGCCTGGATCGTGAACATGGTGGTGAGCGGCCTGCTGCTGCTCCTCTTCGCCCTGGTGATCGGGTTCCCGGAGGTCCGGCGGTATCCGCAGAACTGGATCTCGCTGGCGCTGACCGCCGTCTTCGTCCTGGCGCTGGTCCTCGGCCGGCGCGAGTTCTACGCGAAGGGCGACCGGTCCAACCCGAAGCTGGCGGCCGTCGTCGCGGTCGGCGGGCTGCTGGTCACCTCGCTGATCGCCACGGGCCTGGTCGCCCTCACCAACACCGCGCCCGACGACTACCGGGCGTCCTTCCTGGACCGCTGGCGCTACGGGGCGCTGCGGCTGGTCTCGGTCGCCGACAACGACGCCTCCTTCCCCGGGATCACCACCCCCGGCTGGGTCAACGTCACCATCAACGTGCTCTCCACGCTGCTGCTGATCGCCGTCGTGTACGCGGCGTTCCGGTCCCGCCGGGCCGTCGACCCGATCACCCCCGAGGACGAGGCCCGGCTCCGGGCGCTGCTGGAGAAGCACGGCGCCCGCGACTCGCTCGGCTACTTCTCGCTGCGCCGGGAGAAGAGCGCCGTCTGGTCCCCGACCGGGAAGGCCGCCGTCGCCTACCGGGTGGTGGGCGGGGTCTCGCTCGCCTCCGGTGACCCCATCGGCGACCCGGAGGCCTGGCCGGGGGCGATCGAGCCGTGGCTGGCCGAGGCCCGTGAGCACGGCTGGATCCCGGCGGTGATGGGGGTGAGCGAGGAGGGCGGCACCGTCTACGCACGGCACGGCCTCGACGCCCTGGAGCTGGGCGACGAAGCGATCGTGGAGACCGCCGAGTTCACCCTTGAGGGGCGGGCGATGCGGACCGTCCGCCAGGCGTACAACCGGGTCAGGCGCGCCGGGTACGAAGTGACCGTCCGCCGCCATGCGGACATCCCCGAGGAGGAGATGGCCGAACTGGTGCGGCGCGCCGACGACTGGCGGGACGGGGAGACCGAACGCGGCTTCTCGATGGCGCTCGGCCGGCTCGGCGATCCGGCCGACGGCCAGTGCGTGATGCTCGAATGCCGCGACGCCCCCGCCGAGGAGGGCGGCGGGCCGGGCGAGTTGCGTGCCGTGCTGAGCTTCGTGCCATGGGGGCCGAACGGTCTGTCGCTGGACCTGATGCGCCGTGACCGGGACGCCGAGAACGGGCTGATCGAGTTCATGGTCATCGAACTCCTCCAGCGCGCCGAGGAGATCGGCATCACACAGGTCTCGCTCAACTTCGCGATGTTCCGGTCGGTCTTCGAGCGGGGGTCACGGCTCGGCGCGGGACCGGTGCTGAGGCTGTGGCGCTCGATGCTCAGTTTCTTCTCCCGCTGGTGGCAGATCGAGTCGCTGTACCGCGCCAACGCCAAGTACCGGCCGATCTGGGAGCCGCGCTTCATGCTGTTCGAGAAGAGCTCGGACCTGCTGCGCATCGGCGTCGCGGCGGGCCGCGCCGAAGGGTTCCTGGAGGCGCCCGGTCTGCCCAAGTGGCTGCACCGCTCGCACCTCGGGACCGATGCATGAGACCCGGGCGCGCGCTGCGCGGAGCAGCTCGCCACGAGTGGGGTCCGCTGCCGGCGACCGTGCGCGCGACGCTCGCCGCCGAGCGGCTGCGGGCGGTCCCGATGACGATCGCCGCGGTCTGTCTGACGGCGCTGCTCCATGCGGTGCAGAACCGGTCGTGGGGTTTCGGGGTGGTGCACGGCCTCGGGGCGGTGCGGGCCGAGGACCCGTTGTGGGCGTCCCTGCTGCGTACGCCGTTGTCGCTGTTCGTACCGGCGCCGGATCTGCCGGTCTGGGGGGCGCTGGTACAGATCCTGGTGGTGTTCGGCATCGCCGAGATCTGTCTGGGCCGGTGGCGCACGCTGCTGATCGCGTACGTGGCGACGCTGGCCGGGACGCTGTACGCGCGGATCGGTGTCGCGCTCGGGCCGGACGGGCTGTTCGGGCTGCCGGCCTCGGACGCCCAGGTCGTCGACAGCGGGCCGTCCGCGGCGGTGGTCGGCCTCGCCGTGTACGTCTGTTACGTCTACCGGGCCCACTTCACCGGGGCGCTGGTGATCGCGGCGATGGTGGTCGAGGTGGTCCTGAAGAACAATCTGGCGGGCAAGGAGCACCTGGTGGCGATCGCCGCGGTCCTGGTGATGTGCGTCCGCACACCCCGCCTCGACCGGCCCCGGGATCAGGACTTGCGTCCGGGGAGCGGCACCCGGTCCGGTGCGCCGCCGATCAGATCCTCAAATCTGCGCCGCGGGCCCACCCAGCGCACATCGTGGTGGTAGGCGCGCAGCACGGAGCGGGCGCGGGCCCGGTGACGGTTGCGGTAGAAGCGCTTCGCCCACATCGACGTCGGCCGGGCCAGCCGGATCGCCCCGATCAGCGCGACGAACGGGACGAGCGTGCCGACCACCGCGAGTCGTGCCTTGCCCTTGAAGAGCGCGATCAGCACGAAGCAGAAGTTGACGACCAGGGTCAGGACGACACCGAGCCTGCTCTGCTGCTCGTCGCTGCTCAGCTCGTTCACGCCGAGCGGTGAGAACCCGGCCAGGACCAGCAGCACCAGCGCCGCGGTGAGGACCACCGCCTCCACGCTCTGACGGCCCTCCTCGGTCCAGTACACATCGTCGAGGTGGAGGATCAGGGCGAATTCGTCCAGCACCAGGCCCGCACCGATGCCGAAGACCACGGCGCAGATCCCCGCGCCGGCGCCTTGCCGCCCGCCGGCGACCGCACCGAAGCCGCCGATGACGCTCAGCACCACACCGGGGACCACGTGGTGGATGTGCATTCCGCCGGGTGTGATGTTGCGGAACGGGCCCTTCTCCGCCCGGATCATCCGGGTGATGAACCGGGTGACGGCGAAGGTGAGCACGAAGGCGGCCAGGGCGAGGAGCAGCGGCAGCTTTCCCGGCTCGACGATGTTCCGATCGAACCAGTGACCCATGCCACCCACTCCCGATA
>NZ_JBEXPH010000373.1:0-3574 GCF_040611955.1 Streptomyces sp. NPDC006510
CAGGATCACCCAGGAGTTGGCGCTGCCCGAGTCGAAGGGCAGGTCCGGGCCGCCGAACAGATGGTTGACTCCGGCGGCCCCGGCGTCGGTCGCGCGCGACCGCGTGAAGGTGAGCGCCTGCCCGCCTTCGGGCGCCAGCGCCTTGGCATGGGCGCGTACGGCGTCCCGCAGCGGCGAGAGCCCGGCGGCGGTCGCCGGATGGGCTTTGAGTACCTGCTCGTACCCGCCGAGCAGTTCCAGGCTGGCTCGCGCGGCGGCTGCCCGGATCCGCTTCTCCGCCCGTGCCGCCGAGGCCTGTTCGGCCGCGGTCGCCGCCCCGGACCGGCCGGAGTCCTTCCCACGTCCGGGCCCGTCACCGCAGCCGGCCAGCACCGCCCCCAGGGCGAACGCTCCCGTCGCGGTGAACACACCTCTGCGCGTCGTCCCCGTGCGCCGCACCTGTTCTCCTTCGGGCCTGGACCTGACTTGACTGGATCTGTCCTGAAGTGATCACCGCAGGCGAGCGTACCCGCGGCCGTGAAGCGGGCGGACGGCAACACCCCTCGGGACCGGATACCCTTTGACCTGACACGCGAGGATCCCCACAACAGCACACGCGGCCGAGGAGTCACCCGGATGAGCACCACCCAGAGCGAGAGGCTGCGCGGGCTGCTCGAACCGCTCGTCAGCGCCGAACAGCTGGATCTCGAAGAGATCGAGGTGTCCCGGGCCGGCCGCCGCCGCGTGCTGCGGATCATCGTGGACTCCGAAGAGGGCGTCGAGCTGGACGCCTGCGCCGAGCTGAGCCGCGCGATCTCCGAGAAGCTCGACGAGACCGACGCGATGGGCGACGGCGAGTACGTCCTCGAAGTCAGTTCCCCCGGTGCCGACCGTCCGCTGACGGAGCACCGCCACTACGTACGTGCCACGGGCCGCCTGGCCAAGCTGCACCTGCGCGAGGGCGGCGAGCTGGTGGCCCGCATCCTCGCCGTGGACGAGGAAGGCCTCGACCTCGAAGTGCCGGGCGTCAAGGGCCGCAAGCCCACGTCCCGCCGGGTCGCCTTCGACGAGATCGCCAAGGCGCGCGTGGAGATCGAATTCAGCCGCAAGGACAAGAAGGAAGAGGAGGCGTAGCCGTGGACATCGATGTGAAGCTCTTGAAGGGCTTGGCACAGGACAAGGAGATCCCCTTCGACGTGCTCGTCGAGGCGATCGAGTCGGCCCTCCTCATCGCCTACCACCGTACCGACGGAAGCCACCGCCGCGCGCGAGTGAAGCTCGACGAGCGCGGCCATGTGACGGTGTGGGCGAAGGAGGACCCGGCCGACCTCGAAGAGGGCCAGGAGCCCAAGGAGTTCGACGACACCCCCTCCGGCTTCGGCCGGATCGCCGCGACCACCGCGAAGCAGGTCATCCTGCAGCGGCTGCGCGACGCCGAGGACGACAAGACGTTCGGTGAGTACGCGGGCCACGAGGGCGATGTCGTCACCGGCGTCGTCCAGCAGGGCAAGGACCCGAAGAACGTCCTGGTCGACATCGGCAAACTCGAAGCGATCCTGCCGGTGCAGGAGCAGGTGCCGGGCGAGGAGTACACCCACGGTCTGCGGCTGCGCACGTACGTCGTGCGGGTCGCCAAGGGTGTGCGCGGCCCGTCCGTGACGCTGTCGCGGACTCACCCCAACCTCGTGAAGAAGCTCTTCGCGCTGGAGGTTCCGGAGATCGCGGACGGTTCCGTCGAGATCTGCGCGATCGCCCGCGAGGCCGGTCACCGCACCAAGATCGCGGTCCGTTCGACCCGCTCCGGGCTGAACGCCAAGGGTGCCTGCATCGGCCCGATGGGCGGCCGGGTACGCAATGTCATGGCCGAACTGCACGGCGAGAAGATCGACATCGTGGACTGGTCGGACGACCCGGCCGAGATGGTGGCCAACGCGCTGTCGCCCGCACGGGTGAGCCAGGTCGAGGTCGTCGACCTCGGCGCCCGGTCCGCCCGGGTCACCGTGCCGGACTACCAGCTGTCGCTGGCGATCGGCAAGGAGGGGCAGAATGCCCGCCTCGCCGCCCGCCTGACCGGCTGGCGCATCGACATCCGTCCGGACACCGAGACCGACGCCGAACGCGACGTCGCCGACCGGGAGCGGGCCGAGCGGGCCCGCGAGCGGTCCGAGCGTCGCTGACGGGCACCCGCCGGACAGCCGGCCCGCGCGGCACACCGGGCGCTCCGGGAAGGGGCGCCCGGCGACGCTCGCGCGGGCCGCGGGGAATACATCTGGGCGGTACGCCGCTGAGATCACGACAACATCCGTTCGATTTTTGCCCCAAAGGGGTGAGGTCGGTGCGGGGAGGTAGACTTAGACGTGTCTGGCCGGACGCACGCCCGCGCTTGCCCTGAGCGAACCTGTGTGGGATGCCGGGAGCGGGCGGCCAAGAGCGAGCTGCTGCGCATCGTCGCGGACGGGGACGACTGCGTCCCCGATCCTCGCGGTACGCTGCCCGGCCGGGGTGCCTATGTACACCCCGTCCCCGTCTGTCTGGACCTGGCGGTTCGCCGCCGGGCCTTTCCCCGGGCCTTCAAGGCCAAGGGGCCGTTCGACCCCGCCGCAGTGCAGCGGTTCGTCGAGCGGGTGACACCGTAAGAAATGAACGGCACGGGACCCCGTGCGGTCAGGTACCTCGCGAGTTGGAAGTAGGTCGAGATTGCGATGAGCACTCGATGAGTACGCGATGAGTACGCCCATGAAGTAGCGACGGTCCGGCGGTAACCCGGACCTAAAAGGAGCGAAGTGGCTAAGGTCCGGGTATACGAACTCGCCAAGGAGTTCGGCGTCGAGAGCAAGGTCGTCATGGCCAAGCTCCAAGAACTCGGTGAATTCGTCCGTTCGGCGTCCTCGACGATCGAGGCGCCGGTTGTACGCAAGTTGACTGACGCACTGCAGGGGCCCGGCGGCAACGCCGGCAAGTCCGCTGCAAAGCCTGGCGCGCCCCGCAAGGCGACGCCCGCAAAGCCCGCAGCGCCGTCCCCGGCCGCTGCGGCACGTCCCGCTGCCCCGAAGCCCGGCGCCCCGGCCCCCAAGCCGGCCCCCGCCGCACCGGCGAGCAGCACCCCCGCAGCGCCTTCCGCGCCGGCTGCCGGCCCGCGTCCGGGCCCGAAGCCCGCGCCCAAGCCCGCTCCGGTGACTCCGGTGCCCGCCGCCGAGTTCTCGGCTCCGGCTCCGGCCCAGCAGGCTGCCCCGCAGCAGCAGGCCCCGCGTCCCGCGGGTGCCACGCCCGGGCCTCGTCCCGCCCGTCCGGCCCCGGCCGGCCAGCGTGACGGTGGCCAGCGCGACGGCGGCCGTGGTGGCGAGCGCGGCGGTGACCGCCCCGCACGTCCCGCAGGCCAGGGCGCCGCGCGCCCCGGTGGCGCACGTCCGGCCGGTCCCCGTCCGGGCAACAACCCCTTCACCTCCGGTGGCTCGACGGGCATGGCCCGTCCGCAGGCGCCCCGTCCCGGCGGCGCCCCGCGTCCCGGTGGCGGCCAGGACCGTCCGGGCGCCCCGCGTCCGCAGGGCGGCCCGGGTGGTGCTGCGCGTCCCCTGGGTCAGGGCGGCGCCCGTCG
>NZ_JBEXPH010000374.1:0-3560 GCF_040611955.1 Streptomyces sp. NPDC006510
CGACACACCGGCCCCAGTCTCGATCAGGTGATCAGTCGTCGTACTCATCAGGTGACTCCTTCGTGGAGGTCCACACCTGATTCATGACACTCCCCTGACCCGAGACGCGACGAAGCCCCGGGCCTGGTGGATGCTGTTGGTTAATTCGGGGCTTCGCGTGACGTCGGCCTTCAAGACCCGGTTGTGGTCTTGAAGGCCGACGTTGTCGTATGGGGTGGGTGTGGATGTCGATGCAGCCGAAGGGATCTGGGGAGATCCCGGCGGAGACGGTGCGGGTGGCTCGGGGTGCCTTCCCGAAGGGAAGTCTGGCGATCCGGGTCCGGGACGAGCTGGGGCCGATGTTCACGGACGAGGAGTTCGCGGACCTGTTCCCGGTGCGGGGGAAACCTGCCTGGTCGCCGGGGCGTCTGTCCCTGGTACTGGTGTTGCAGTTCGTCGAGGGACTCACCGACCGGCAGGCCGCGGAGGCGGTCCGGGCCAGGATCGACTTCAAGTACGCCCTCGGTCTGGCTCTGGATGATCCGGGGTTCGACTTCTCGGTGCTGTCGGAGTTCCGGGACCGCTTGGTGGAAGCTGACGCCGGGCAGCGGTTGCTGGACAGCATCCTGATCGCGGCCCGGGAGAAGGGTCTGCTCAAGACTGCGGGCCGGGCCCGCACCGACGCCACGCATGTGCTGTCGTCGGTGCGGGAGCTGTCCTGGCTGGAGATGGTCGCCGAGACCTTGCGATCGGCGCTCAACGCGCTCGCCCAGGCCGCCCCCGACTGGCTGTCGGACATCGCGGAGCCGGACTGGTTCAAGCACTACGCCACCAGGGCCGAGGACTCCCGTTTCCCCAAGGCCCGCGCCAAGCGCGACGAGGTAGGCCAGCGGATCGGCCGTGACAGCATGCGCCTGCTTGAGGCGCTCTTCGCCGCAGAGGCACCACCTGGCCTGGGCACCCTGACGGAGGTGGAGACCTTGCGGCAGATGTGGGTCCAGCACTTCCACCTGGTAGAGGGCGAGGTGAGGCGCAGGGACCCAAAAGACCGCCCGCCGGGCACGATGCGCCTGGTCACCCCCTATGACACCGAAGCCCGCGGCAGCGTCAAACGGGACACCATGTGGGACGGATACAAGGTTCACCTGACCGAGACCTGCGAGCCGGAGACGCCGAACCTGATCACGAACGTTGCCACCACCCCCGCCACCGTCCACGACAGCGTGACAGTCCCCGAGATCCACGACGGGCTGGCCGCGCGGGACTGCCTGCCCGCCGAGCACTGGGTCGATGCCGGATATCCCACCGCCGGCCAGGTTGTGGCCGCCCGGCGGGAGCACGGCGTCATCCTGCACGGGCCGATGGCCGCCAGCACCGCCGCGTCGGCCGACGGCCCCTTCGGACAGGACGCCTTCACCATCGACTGGGACCGCGAACAGGTGACGTGCCCGAACGGCGTCGTCAGTACGCAGTGGGCCGAGCGGCGTTCCCAGCAGGGCCTGCCCGTCATCCGGGTCCGCTTCAGCCCGGCCGACTGCCGCCCCTGCCCTCACCTGCGCGACTGCGTCAACTCACCCTCGCCACGACGCCGCGAGCCCAACCCCCGGCAGGGCCGCGACGAACACGAAACCGTCCGAACGGCCCGAGCCGAGCAGCGAACCCACGCCTGGAAAGAGCGGTACAAGATCCGTGCCGGAGTCGAGGGCACCATCTCCCAGGCCGTCGGACGTTGCGGCCTGCGGTTCCGCCGTGGTCTTGTCAGGCGCCGGTACGGAAGACGAGCAGATAGCGCCAGAACAGCAGTCTGCGAATGCTGCATCCGGGCAGCAGCACCGCGGCCTCCCGGCGGATCTCGTGCAGGGGCATGGTCGGTGGCATTACCGGAGCCCTGACCCGCCCCCGGCCGGCCGACGCAGCAGAGCGGTTCATGTCCACCGCGGCAACGGCGAGCCTGGCGACGGCGTTGACGGGCACGGCCGCCAGACTCCACGCCCAGTCGAGACGGCTCTTCTCCGGATAACACCCCAGGATCACCAGAACTCCACCCGGCGCGAGCGCATCACGCAGAGCGGCGACGGCGTCGAAGGACATGTGATGGATGCTGGCCAGGCACGAGATGAAGTCGTAGTGCCCCTCGGCGAGTTCGACATCGGTGACATCCGCCTGCCGGAATCGCGGACTCTTGGCGCCTTCTGCCGACTCCGACAGGGCATGAGCCTCCGCGACAGCCTCCGCGGACGGATCGATCGCATCGACCTCGATACCCAGATCGGCGAGGCGCCGCGCAAACCGGCCAGTCCCGCAGCCAACATCCAGAGCCGCACCGCAATTCCGCGGCATCTGGCGCAACAGCAAGCGGTGATAGTGGTCGTTGTGGTCGAAAGGCATGGTCCGACCCTGCCACAGCGAACGCGCCCACCCGGGCTCTGATGCTGCCGGCCCGCTCCCGCCACGCCTCGGTCCGCTCCCCGGAACGGTACGCCCGCCCCGGCGCCGACGCGGTCGCCCGGCACGTTGCCGAACGTGCCCCCTGCCGCACGTCGCAGGGCGTATCGGCTGCCCTGCTTTCGGCGTGGGTCAAGAGACAGGCGACCGGGCCTTGAACGAGTGCAGCTCGGCTACAGCGAGGGTTTGCTCCGCGTCATACGCCTCGAAGGTGCTCATGCGCTGGAAGCCGAGACGGGCGGCGAGCTTGAGGGAGCGCTCGTTGGCCGTCTGGGTCACCACCAGGACCGGCTGGTCGGGCAGCTCGTCGGCGGCGGCATGCAGCATGGTCGTGGCGGCCTCGAATGCCAGCCCCGCACCCCAACATCCGTGTCGGAGGAGGTAGGCCAGCTCCAGCTCCCCGCCTTCCTCGGTGATATGTCCGGGAAGGCCGGCGGAGCGGCGGTCGAGTACGAGTGTGCCGATGAACCGGTCGGTTTCCTTGTCGGCGATGACGTAGGTACCGGGCTTGCCTGCAATGGCGCTGATGCCGTTCGCGTCGAAGTACTGCTCGACAGCGGTACGGGGCCGCGGGCCGCCGAGGTGGGCACGGACCTGTGGATCGGTCTGGAGCTCGATGAGGCCGTCGATGTCGGCGTCGTGTGCCTTTCGCAGCCGGAGACGATCAGAGGTGATCTCAGTGGCAGACAGCGTGGGCAGTGCGTTCATGAGATCCATTGTCCCCGGCTCATTGGATCGAGTCACCGGTCCCGATGTGGTGGTTGGCGCGCCCTCGGGGATGCGTGGTCGGAGCACTGCTGGTCCCGGGCGGCTGGGCAGTGTCTTCACATGATCTCGAACGGTGGATCACGGGGTCGCGATACGTCGTCATGAACTGTCCGGTACCGGGCGGAAGTTCGCCGGGCCGCTGTTGCCTGAGTCGTTGCGGGGACGGAAGCGGCTGGACGACCAGGGCGATCCGCACCTGGCTCCGCCACCGTGGCATCCCGCACACCATCCACGAACGGGCCGACCCGGCCCGCAACCGACTCGTGGGCGGGCCCCCCCGCCGGCCGCCCCGACCAACCGCCCCCCTGACCACCAACCCGCCCGCACAACATGTTGGGAAGGGGTAGAGGAAATGGGTTGTTGGGTTT
>NZ_JBEXPH010000375.1:0-3558 GCF_040611955.1 Streptomyces sp. NPDC006510
CGTGCCGGGCCGGCCGAGGGCGCGCGCCGGTCCGAGCCGTCCAGCAGCGGGCGTACCCGGTCGTCGCCCGCGACGAACAGCCGGGCTGCCGCCGCGATGTACGTGGCTCCGGCGGCCTGTTGCCGAGTGGCGGTGAGCCGGGCCTTCTTGCCCGGGGTGCACACCGGGTCCGGAGTGTCGCCGTCCCAGAAGTCGTCGTCGGCGGGCGCCTCCGCCTGCCCCGGCGTCCACTCGCTGTTGAAGAAGTTGTGGTTGGCGCCGACCATGTAGACGGCGCTGTGCAGTGCGGCGCCGCGGCTGACGCCGCGTGTGCCGTCGACATAGATCTGGCCCTGGAGATCGGACACATCGCCGTCGCAGCCCGGCAGGATGGTCATGGACGGCACATCGGGAACGGGGTTCTGCCCGAAGATGGTGGGACCGATCAGGACGGTGCCGCGAATGCGCCAGCGCACCGGGCCCCGGTAGCCGTCCTGGTCCGCGGGCGGTCGGTAGAGGCTGTCGAGCGCGGCCCGGTTGACGCCTTCTCCGCCCCGGGAGTGGCCGACGAGCAGCACCTCGGACATGTCGGCCGACGGCGCGGCGCGCACGGCCGCGGGTGCCCCGGCCCGATTTCGGGACCAGTCCGCCCAACGGGCGAGGTGCAGCCGCACCAGGGACGAGCGGGCCTGGGCGCCACCGTCGTCGGCGACGTCGTCCTGCCCGTTTATCCCGTTGGCCGAGATGGACACCGTGACATAGCCCTGGGAGGCCAGGAGCTTCTGGTCGCGCAGATAGCCCCGATGGCTCGGCACCGGCTGCGTGCCCGCCTCGCAGGGCCAGGACATGCCCTGGTCGCCCTTGGCGTTGAAACACGTGTAGTGCCGGCCATGCAGGAACAGCGCGAGCGGCCGCCGTCCCGGCGCGCCGACCGGTGACACCACCGCGGCGCGCATCTCCACCGGGGCGGTGAAGCCGGGCAACCGCACCGACTTCAGGGCGTACTCACCGCTGACCGTCCGGTACTTGCCCGGTACTCCTGGGTCGACCGGGTTCGCCGGAAAGGGCGCCACAGGCTGCGCCGCCTCGGTGGTCCTGTGGGCGTCCGGGGCCCGCCGGGCTCCGGACGCGTCGAGACGCCGTCCGCCCGCCAGCGCCTTGAGGCTCGTCACCGGCCCGAGGCGTGCGCCGTCGAGCTTCAGCCGGAACGCACGCCGGTCCCGCGTGGCCACCGGCCGGCCCAGGAGCTTGTCCCCGGCGAAGAACTCGACCCGGGCATCGCCCATGGGCACCGGCTCGGGCGATGTCCAGACGAGCTGCTTGCCCGCTCCCGTACCGGTGATCCGCCAGCCTGCCGGCAGCCGGTCGTCCGGCCCTCCCCGCGATGCGGAGAAGGGTGCGGAGGATATGGAGGAAACAGAGGATATGGAATCGGCGGAACGCTGTGTGTGTGCCGGTTGCGGCGACGCGCGCGCCAGCTCCGGCCATCCCACGGTCAGGGTGAGTACCGCCAGTGCGGCGGTAACCGTGCGCGAGACACGGATCAAGGTGGTCCTCCTGGTCATCGGCCTTCTCGAACACCCCAGAGATTCCTGGGGCCCCCGCTCCCGGAGGACGGAGAGCGAAGCCCAGGGGTTGCCTCGGACCGCGTCACGCTGCGCGGAACTGCTGCTTCGGGGGGACGAGTTGGACCGATGGCCAGTCGGAGCGGGCCAGGTGCCGGCACACCGCCGGCCGGGGTACCGGAAGGTCAGGTGCCGGCCATGCCGAGCGGCCGGCGGTGGTCAGGCGTCGAGCACCGCCGCCCGCACGCACAGGACGTCCGGCAGATGCGAGGCGAGTTGCTGCCAGCTGTCCCCGTCGTCCGCGCTCGCGTACAGCTCGCCGTTGCGATTGCCGAAGTAGACCCCCGCAGGGTCGGCGTCGTCCGTGCAGAGCGCGTCGCGCAGCACCGTGCCGTAGTGCGTCTCCTCGGGCAGGCCCGTCGACAGCGGCTCCCAGGTGCGGCCCGCATCGCCGGTGCGGAACACCCGGCAGCGGTGCTCGGCGGGCACTCGGTCGGCATCGGCGTTGATCGGGAAGATGTACGCGGTGTCCGCGCGGTGCGGATGCGCGGCCGCGGCGAATCCGAAGTCCGAGGGGAGCCCCTGCCCGATGTCGGTCCAGTTGTCCCCGGAGTCGTCGCTCCGGAACACACCCCAGTGGTTCTGGAGATAGAGCCGGTCGGGATCGACAGCGTCCCTCGCCACCTTGTGGACGCACTGACCGAACTCCGGATCCGGGTCGGGGAGGAAGACCGCGGACACCCCCTTGTTGGACGGGGCCCAGCTCGCACCGCCGTCCTTGGTCCGGAACACCCCGGCCGTGGAGACCGCGACGGTCACGGCGCGGGCATCCCTCGGGTCCGTCAGGATGGTGTGCAGCCCCTCGCCGCCCCCGCCGGGCTCCCATTTCGAACGCGTGGGGTGCTCCCACAACGGGCGGACCAGCTCGAACGACTCCCCGCCGTCCTCGGAGCGGAACAGTGCGGCGGGCTCGGTCCCCGCGTACACGACGTCGGGCGCCTCGGGGCCCGCCGGATGCAGCTGCCAGACCCGCTCCAGCGAGGTCTCGGTGAACCGGGGGAACTTCACGGCTGGTTGTTCCGGCTCGACCCAGGTCCTGCCCAGATCGTCCGAGTGGAAGACCGACGGTCCCCAGTGCGCGCTGTCACCGCCGACCAGGAGGCGTGGGACCTGCCTGCGGGTGTCGATGGCGATCGAATAGATCGCCTGGGCATTGAAATGCGGCCCGTCGAA
Organism: Streptomyces sp. NPDC006510; assembly: GCF_040611955.1. Taxonomy (NCBI): domain Bacteria; kingdom Bacillati; phylum Actinomycetota; class Actinomycetes; order Kitasatosporales; family Streptomycetaceae; genus Streptomyces; species Streptomyces sp. NPDC006510. The sequence continues at coordinate 2,778 of NZ_JBEXPH010000375.1, forward strand.
CTCCCACGCGCCGCCGCGCCTGCGGCCGATGAAGAGTCCCTTGCGGGTGCCCACGGTGAGCAGTACGTCGGTCATGGCCGAACCTCCCGAAACGCCGTTGTGTCGGATAGGGGCCAGTCTGCACCCGAGCACTGACAGAGGCCCGCAGGGCAGCCCGTGACACCCGGGACCTGTTGCGTCCACGGTCCGCGCGGGTACGGTGCAGCAGACGTAGAAAGCGCTTGCCAATCCGCATGCGAAACCGCTGCGGCCGCATGGCAGAGAGACCGAGGAGCAACTGTGCCGACCTTCGAAGGGTTGCCCGGCGCCGTGGCCGTGTCGCACCTGCGGGTGTACGACTGGCCCACCGCGGACGGACTGCGCGGCGGGACGCCCCATCTCCACCTCACCTGTTCCGAGGGGTACGTGGTGGTCGGCGGCAGGGGCTCGGTGCAGACCCTCACCGCGTCGGGATTCCGGCAGACGCCACTGGCACCGGGCGCGCTGGTGTGGTTCACGCCGGGCACGATCCACAGGCTCGTCAACGAGGACGGGCTGCGCATCGTCGTCCTCATGGAGAACAGCGGGCTGCCGGAGGCGGGCGACGCCGTACTCACCCTGCCGCCGGATCGCCTGGCAGACCCCGATGTCTACCGGGCGGCGGCAGCCCTGCCCGTCGACGGCTCGGAAGCGGATCAGGAACGGGCCGCCCGCGCCCGCCGCGATCTCGCCGTCGAGGGCTTTCTCGCCCTGCGCCGGGCCACCGAGGCGGGCGACCCCGAGCCGCTCGCCGCGTTCCACC
>NZ_JBEXPH010000376.1:0-3542 GCF_040611955.1 Streptomyces sp. NPDC006510
ACCGCGCAGCAGATCGGAGACGGTGGCGCCGCGCGAGACGGTGTTGACCGTGATCCCGCGGGCTCCGAGTTCGTGGGCCGCGACGGCGGTGAGCTGCTCGACCGCGCCCTTGCTGGCGGCGTAGGCGGAGATGCCGGGGCCCGGCCGCACGGTGTTGGCCGTGGAGATGTTCACGATCCGGCCGCCGTCGCGCATCCGCAGCGCGGCATGGCGGATCGTCATGAAGACCGCTCTGGTGTTGACCGCCATGACCTCGTCGAAGACCGCCGGATCGGTGTCCTGGAGCAGGGACGGGGTGAGGCACAGTGCGGCGTTGTTCACCAGGATGTCCAGGCCGCCGAGCTCCTTCTCGGCCCCTTCCATCAGCTGCTGCGGGCTGTCGGGGTCCGCGAGATCCAGTCGAACGGCCCGGACCCGGCCACCGTTGGCCCGCACCGTGCGGACGACCTCCGCGGCGGCGTCGTCGTCGGTGGCGTAGTTGAAGACCACGTGGGCCCCGTCGCGGCACAGGCGCTCGACGATCGCGCGGCCGATGCCCCGTGATCCACCGGTGACCACGGCGTTCCTGTCTGTCAGCACGGCCTCTCCCCTCCGGACACGCTTGGCCGGGCATTCGAACCTACCGGGGGAACAGCTCCCCGCACCCGATCGCGCGGAAACTCTTCGTGTCGGCGGAGCGCCTTCCGTGCCGGTCCAGGACATGGAACCGCCCCGGCCGGGCGTGGTGCCGGCCGGGGCGGGACGGTGGGGTGCCGGGATGCGCCCCTTTCCGCGGGTGTTTCGTCGGGCTTTCCGTCAGCCGATGGCGGAGATGGCCTGGACGAACGTCGCCGACGGACGCATGACGGCGGCGGCCTTGGCCGGGTCCGGCTGGTAGTAGCCACCGATGTCGGCCGGCGAGCCCTGCACCGCGATCAGCTCGTCGACGATGGTCTGCTCCTGCTCGCCCAGCGTCTTCGCGAGCGCGGCGAACGCCTGCGCGAGCTGTGCGTCGTCGGTCTGCTGCGCCAGCTCCTGGGCCCAGTAGAGGGCCAGGTAGAAGTGGCTGCCGCGGTTGTCGATACCGCCAAGCTTGCGGCTCGGCGACTTGTCCTCGTTGAGGAAGGTGCCGGTCGCGCGGTCGAGGGTGTCGGCGAGGATCTGGGCGCGCGCGTTGCCCGTGGTCGTCGCCAGGTGCTCGAAGCTGGCCGCGAGCGCGAAGAACTCACCCAGGCTGTCCCAGCGCAGGTAGTTCTCCTTGACCAGCTGCTGGACGTGCTTGGGCGCGGAGCCGCCGGCGCCCGTCTCGAACAGACCGCCGCCGTTCATGAGCGGGACGACGGAGAGCATCTTCGCGCTCGTGCCCAGCTCAAGGATCGGGAACAGGTCGGTCAGGTAGTCACGCAGCACGTTGCCGGTGACGGAGATGGTGTCCTCGCCGCGGCGGATACGCTCCAGCGAGAACGCGGTCGCCTTGACCGGCGACATGATCTCGATCTGCAGACCGTCGGTGTCGTGGTCGGCGAGGTACGTCTTGACCTTGGCGATCAGCTGCGCGTCGTGGGCGCGGTCCTCGTCGAGCCAGAACACGGCCGGGACGCCGGTGGCGCGGGCGCGGGTGACGGCGAGCTTGACCCAGTCCTGGATGGGCAGGTCCTTGGCCTGGCACATGCGGAAGATGTCGCCGGCGCCCACGGCCTGCTCCAGCACGACGTCGCCGTTGCCGTCGACGACCCGCACCGTGCCGGTGGTGGGGATCTCGAATGTCTTGTCGTGACTGCCGTACTCCTCGGCCTTCTGTGCCATCAGGCCGACGTTCGGCACCGAGCCCATGGTCGACGGGTCGAAGGCGCCGTTGGCGCGGCAGTCGTCGATGACGACCTGGTAGACGCCCGCGTAGCTGCTGTCCGGCAGCACCGCGAGGGTGTCGGCCTCCTGGCCGTCCGGGCCCCACATGTGGCCGGAGGTGCGGATCATGGCCGGCATCGAGGCGTCGACGATGACGTCGCTCGGCACGTGCAGGTTGGTGATGCCCTTGTCGGAGTCGACCATGGCCAGGGCGGGGCCCTCGGCGAGCTCGGCCTCGAAGGACGCCTTGATCTCGGCGCCGACGTGCGGCACCGAGTCCAGGCCCTTGAGGATGGCGCCGAGGCCGTCGTTCGGGGACAGGCCAGCGGCTACGAGCACCTCGCCGTACTTGGCGAAGGTGTTCGGGAAGAAGGCCCGGACCACGTGGCCGAAGATGATCGGGTCGGAGACCTTCATCATGGTGGCCTTGAGGTGGACGGAGAACAGCACGCCCTCGGCCTTGGCGCGGGCGACCTGCGCGGTGAAGAACTCGCGCAGGGCCGCGACGCGCATGACCGCCGCGTCGACGACCTCGCCCGCGAGCACCGGCACCGACTCGCGCAGCACGGTGGTGCTGCCGTCGTCGCCCGCGAGCTCGATGCGCAGCGAACCGGCCTCGGTGATGACCGTGGACTTCTCGGTGGAGCGGAAGTCGTCGACGCCCATGGTGGCGACGTTCGTCTTCGAGTCGGCGGTCCACTTGCCCATGCGGTGCGGGTGCGCCTTGGCGTAGTTCTTGACCGAGGCGGGGGCACGGCGGTCGGAGTTGCCCTCACGCAGCACGGGGTTCACCGCGCTGCCCTTGACCTTGTCGTAGCGCGCGCGGACGTCCTTGTCCTCGTCGGTCTGGGGGTCGTCCGGGTAGTCCGGGAGCGCGTAGCCCTGTGCCTGCAGCTCGGCGATGGCCGCCTTCAGCTGCGGGATCGAGGCCGAGATGTTCGGAAGCTTGATGATGTTGGCCTCGGGCCGCTTCGCCAGCTCACCGAGCTCGGCGAGCGCGTCGTCGATGCGCTGGTCTTCCTGGAGACGCTCGGGGAAGCTGGCGATGATGCGTCCGGCCAGCGAGATGTCACGGCTCTCGACATTGACCCCGGCCGTCGAGGCGTACGCCTGGATCACGGGCAAGAACGAATACGTCGCCAGGGCCGGGGCCTCGTCGGTGTGTGTATAGATGATGGTCGAGTCAGTCACCCTGTGCTCCGCTCCACGTCTGCAACATTGCTTGACATCAAGATATCTCGTGATCCCCCCGGACTCGACAGGGCCCTGCCCTCATCGGCGGCGGAGCGGGTCACCACGGCCGCACACCGCGCATCTGCCCCGGCCCGGCGGCCGCCCGTCGGTGTGCACGCCGGTCGCCGTGTACGCACAGCACGATCGCGACCGCACCCGACAGGAAGCCGCCCGGGCAACAGGCAAGTGTCATACGGTGGTTGTCCCGCTGCTCACCAGAAGGAGTGCACATATGCCGGTCTCGCTGGGTCTCGGTCTTCCGCAGATGAAGCAGTACGACATCGGCCGCGATGTGGCCGCTGTGGCCCGCGCGGCGGAGGAGGTCGGCTACGAGAGCCTGTGGGTCTTCGAGCGGATCATCTTTCCCGAGCCCGCCACGCAGGGGCTGTACGGCATTCCGGGGCTGCCCTGGCCCGAGCAGTACCGCAGTGTGGCCGATCCGCTGATCACGCTCGCGCTGGCCGCCGGGGCGACGAGCCGGG
>NZ_JBEXPH010000377.1:0-3482 GCF_040611955.1 Streptomyces sp. NPDC006510
TGGCCCGGCGCCTCGTCGCCGGCCGGTTGCGCGTCCGGGTGGCGGGCCCAGCGGGCCAGCCAGAGCGCGTCGCGGAGCTGCTCGACGCCGGGGTCGAGCCCGGCCTCGCGCAGCCGTGCCACGAACGCGGGATAGAGCCCCGCTTCGTCGGCGCCACGCGCATCGGGGGAGCCCTCCGGCCCGCCGCCCGTCATCGGCACATCACCTCGGCCGGTCGAGTCGCTGGATGAGCAGGTCGGCGAGCCGGTCGCGGCCGGCCGGGGCGGCGGCGTCGGTGAGGTAGATCGCGTTCAACAGCTGGTCCGTGGCGAGGAGTTCGCTGCGGGACCGCTCCAGGAAGTGGGCGATGAGGTCGTCCCCGGCGCGCGCGGCCTCGTCGCCGAGGTGGGCGCGTACGAAGGTCGCGAGACGCTGGTGGTCGGGGCGTCCGAGCTCCAGATGGATGCAGCGGCGCATCAGGGGCGCCGGGAAGTCCCGCTCTCCGTTGCTGGTGAGCACCACGAACGGGAAGGACGTGCACTGCACCCGGCCGCCGCGCACCTTCACCTTGTTGCCGTCGTCGTCGAGGACCTCCGCCTCGCCGTCGGGCAGCCGGTCGGCGATCCGCTCCAGCTCGGGGATGCCGAACTCACCCTCCTCCAACACGTTGAGCAGGTCGTTCGGCAGGTCGATGTCACTCTTGTCGAGCTCGTCGATGAGCAGCACCCGGGGCCGGGCCGAGGGCAGCAGCGCGGTGCCGAGCGGCCCGAGCCGGATGTAGCTGCCCACGCCGTCCGCGGCCGCGGCACCACCGGTACCGGCCGCCGCGCCGTGGGCGGCGATCTGCACGTCCTGGAGCCGGGCGATCGCGTCGTAGTGGTACAGACCGTCCAGCAGCGTCGTCCGGCTCACGATCGGCCAGCGCAGGACCCTTCCGAGCCCGAGCTCATGGGCGACCGAATGGGCCAGCGTGCTCTTTCCCGCGCCGGGGGTGCCGGTGACCAGCAGCGGACGCCGCAGATAGAGCGCGGCGTTGATCATTTCGAGCTCCTCGGCACCCGGCCGGTGGAGTTCGGCGATGTGCCGGTGGCCGCCGAGGCGCCGGTCGGCGGAGCCGTCCCCGTCCGGCTCGCCGGAAGCCGGGGCGGCGCGGCTCGCGAAGTCACGCCAGGGTGGTGGCGGCGGCAACTGCTCGATGCCTTCGTGCGGTTCGCCGGCCCCTCGGTAGATGAGCCACTCGCTGGGTTCACTCATAACGTGTTCCTCGTCATCACTCGTCCGCCAGGGGCAGCAGTCGAACGTGGTTCACCGTAGCCATCCGGGACACCCCCCGAAAGAGGGCTCACGGCGCCTGCAACAACGGTCCGGGCGGCGGCAGTTGCGGACTGCCGTAGATCAGGGCAATGCCGTCCGACCAGAACATGTCGGTACGGCCCTCGCGCACCCCTTTTCTCAGCTCATGGATCTTCCGCGGAAGCCGGTCGGCCACGCCCGCGCCGTCGACCGTGTCGACGGCGCGGAGGTGGAACTCCGTGCAGGCCGCGGTCCGTTCGGCCCTCGGGCGCCGCCACAGGACCACGTCGAATCCGCCGTCGAGTACCCGCGCGAACCCTGCGACGCTCTGGGTATCGGTCCGGCCGCCGTACCGGCAGAGGACCGGGACGGTCTCGTACGCCAGTCCGCGCAGCTCCGCCGTCACGGGCACGGGTACCCGCATCCCGTCGCCGCAGTCCAGGACCGCGGCCCGGGTCGGGCCGGTGTGCATGCGGTTCCAGCGCGCTTCGCGCTCCTGGACCACGTCGTCGGACGGGGCGGGGCGCTCGTCCGAGCAGCGGACGACCACCGGCCGCTGGACTCCGAGGGGGCGGCTGTCCGCGGGCAGCTCCCACTTCTCGACCTCCAGGTCGAGCAGCGCCGGCGGCACCACGACCTGGAGGATCGCGGGGCTGTCGGGTTCGTCGCACATCCGGAACGCCTTCCCGAGGGAGGAGGCGAGCCGGGACGGCAGTTCGTCGGCCCTGGTGCCCTGGTAGTTCTCGGTCACGGGCAGATCGTCGGCGGAGAGCCGGGCGACGACCCGCCAGTCGTAGTGGTCCGGCTGCCAGGCGCGGGGCTCCAGGTACAGCACGACGAACGTGGGCGTGCGCGGCGGCCGGACCGGCTCGCCGGCCGGTTCGGGGGTCCGCAGGTGTTCGGACCCCTGGTCGTACCGGCCCTGGTACCGGAGCCGGGCCATCTCCCGGCGGAACGGCCGCCGGAGCCGGTCCTCGGCGGTCTCCTTCACCCAGTCCCACAGGGCGTCCTCGGCGAGCTTGGTGGACGGCACCACGTAGGGGCGTTCGGCGGCGATGGCGCTCATGCAGTAGCGCAGGATCCGCTCCAGCGCCTCGTCGCCCTCGCGTGCGTCGTAGAGGACGCCGAGCCCGTCGCGCCAGCCACGGGGGGCCGGGACGCCGACGGTCCGGTACCCGTACCCCAGGCCGCCGAGGATGTCGAGCAGGCTGCGGGTACTGACCGGAGGAGGGAGCTTGGCGAGCCGCCCCAGCAGGTCGACGCGCTGCTGCGGGGTGAGCGCCGGGCCCGCCACGGAGCCCAGGTCCCGCTGGACGTCCGCCCAGGTCTCCTCGTCGTCGACGGGGTTGTTGTGCCGGTCGGCGTGGTAGCGGTCGTGGGCGTGGAACACGGCCTGGTACGGGTCGTCGGACTCGGCCGCGGCGGCCCGGACCGGCACGGGCAGCGTGCGCAGCCGCTCCACACCGATCGCCGTACCGCCGTTCGTATCGGTGGCGCGTGACTTGAGTACGCCGACGACCTCGCCCCGGGCCAGGTCGACTACGGGTCCGCCGGACATGCCCGCGTACAGCTGGCTCGCCTCGATCAGCACCTGTTCGTCGCCGTCGGCCCAGTCGTCGACGGTGCCCACCACCCGGCATTCCCGGCCGAGCCGCTTGAGCGCTCCCGCTCCGGCGTCCGCCCAGCCCGCGAAGTAGTACGCGCCGCGGTTCATGCCCGTGGAGCGTTCGCTGAGGTACACACAGGGGTGTTCGACGGGACGCAGCAGCTGGATGAGCGCGAGGTCGGGGGCCGGCCAGCCGCCAGCGCCGGGCCGCTCCTCGGGCAGGGCCGCCACGACCGTGCCGCCGACCCTGACGGCGTCGCCGCCACGCGTGGTCTTGTACACCACGTTCACCTGACGCCCCCTCCCGTCCATCGCCACGTGCGCGCACGTGAGGACCCAGCTCGGGGCGATGAAGAAGCCGCTCCCCAGGAAGTCGCCGTCGGATCCTTCAGGGGCATACCCGGGCTCCGGACGATGGATGCGCACCGTCGCGTCCTTCACGAGGCTCATCAGCGCGGATTCCGCGCCGTTCGGCCCCTGCCACGCGCCCCCGCCCGGCGGCTGCGTCACGATCCGCTTCCGTCGTCCGGCCCGGAGCCGCTCGCATGCGCCGGTGCGCCGGTGGGTGCCCGCCGGCGCAGCCGCCCCCGACCCGTCCGCCGGG
>NZ_JBEXPH010000378.1:0-3435 GCF_040611955.1 Streptomyces sp. NPDC006510
GAGGGAGATACCGGATCGCCCCCGAATGGTTGGCCCCACCAGCTGAAAACTGATCAACTTGACGTGATGCGCGACGACTTAACTCCGCGGCATTGTTTGTAGAGCCCGATGGTCGATTCCATCAGGGCGTTGTCGAGGGCGTCCCCGACGGTGCCGATGGACGCGGCGATCTGTTCGGCGGCCAGGTGGGCGGCGAGCCGGAAACTGGTGTACTGCGATCCGGCATCGGAGTGGTGGATCAACTCCCGTGCGGTGATGGGGTTTCCGGCCCGGTCACGCTGCCACAGCCCCATTTCCAGTGCGGACAGCACCAGCGGGGTCTGTTTGTTTGTCGCTGCGGACCAGCCGACGATCCGGCGGGAGAAGGTGTCGACGACGAAGGCGACATAGACGGTGCCGGACCAGGTGGCCACGTAGGTGAAGTCCGCGACCCACACCCGGTTCGGAGCACTGGCCACGAACTGCCGGCCGAGCCGGTCCGGCGCCCGCTCGGCCTCCCTGTCCGCCACCGTGGTGACGACTTTCTTCCCGCGCACCGCCCCGACCAGGCCCTCGGCCTTCATCAGGCGCTCGACGGTGCACCGGGCCACCTGATGACCCTGACGCTTGAGCTCCCGCCCAGATCTTGCGGGCTCCGTAGACGCTGTAGTTGTCCCGGTAGATGCTGACGATCAGCGGCGCCAGTCCCGCGTCCCGCAGGGCACGGGCCGACATGGGACGTTTCTTGTACGCGTAATAGGTGGAGGGGTGGATGCTGCAGTCGTGCTCGGTGAGGGTCCTGCAGATCGGCTCGACTCCGCCGAAGCGGTCCCGGTGCTCGTCGATGAACGCTACGAGCGTGTGTGTGGCCGGTCGAGCTCGGCCGCGAAGAAAGACGCCGCAGCCTTCAGGATCTCGTTCGCCCGCTTCAGCTCGGCGACCTCCTTCTTGAGGGCCTTGAGCTGGGCGGATTCCTCGGTCGTGGTCCCGGTCCGGGCTCCGGCGTCGACCTCGGCCTGACGCACCCAGTTCCGCAGGGACTCCGGGCCGATGTCGAGCTTCGCGCCGATCGATCGGATCGCCGCGGACTCGGTCTTGTACTGATCACGAGTCTCCAGGACCAGACGCACGGCCCGCTCCTTGAGCTCCTTGGGGTATTGCTTCGCCATAACGGACTCGATCCTTCCAAGAGATCGAGTCTCGATCAAACTCGGAACGGTTCAATGAGGTCCCTGTGGTCGCCGTAGGCAACGTCTCGTCTCAGGCTGGACTCACGCAACAGTTCGACGAATCGACGCGCCCGAGATCGGGAAGCCGAGCGTGCAGCGTTGCGGAGTGCCGCGAACCGTCTCCTTGCCGGCACCCCACTGCGGTCAGAGTCAGGGAAGCTCACAGCCACCGGTCGAGGTCGAGGACGTACGTTCGGAAGACGTCGAGGTCCTGGTTCCGGACGTCGGAGAGGTTCTCGAAGCCCTGGTCGGCCAGCCAGCGGGCGATTACCCGTATGTCGATGATCCAGTAGGGGAAAGTTCCGAGGCGGGGACGGGGGAGGTGGGCGGGTGCCAGGTGAGAATCCAGCCGGCGGTAAGCGCCACCGCGCCGCCTGCCAGGGCGATTGCGCCGCCTGTTCCAATGCCTGCGGCCACCGAGCCCAAGCAAACCGGTCCGACGCCCTGCAGCGTCATGCTGCCGGAGCCGAGCAAGCCGAAGGCCTGGCCTTGGCCGTCCTGCGGCAGGGCGTCCAGGAACGGGCGTTGCAGGCCGAGATTGTAGGCGTATCCGAGGCCGCTGAGCAGCAGCAGACAGGACGAGACGCCCACTCCGGGCTCGGCAGCAAAGCCGATCAGCGGCAGCCCCGCCAGCGCAATCAACGGGACTACCAGTCGCTCCCGGGAGCGTGGCCGTAGCAGTCGACCCACCAGCAGGTCACCGACAAGCATGCCAACCGGCAGACAGCCCATCAGCACCGCGTACCAGCCGGGCGCGAAGTGGCGTTCTCCCGCGTAGGCGACGATGAGGCCTTCCGCACCCGCTACGAGCGCGACGGGTAGCCACTGGGCCAGCATCAGTCGTCGCACTGTGCGTCCGCGCAGCAGCAGGCCTGCACCCTGCAGGCTTGCACGGACGGCCCCGCTATCGCCCCCATCGCTGCCTGGTGTGCCGCCGAACTCTCCCGGCTGCGGCCGGGGTAGCCGGATGCGGATAGCAAGCGCGCAGCCGAGGTAGAGGACGGCGCTGACCGCGAGCGCCCGGCGTGGGCCGAGTGCCGCGACGACCGCACCTCCCAGCGCCAGACCGAACAATTGCGCGCCGGCGCCAGCGATGTTGTTCAGTGAACGGCCCAGTACATAGGCGTCACCCTCCATCGACTGAGCGACCAGCCGACTCGACGCGCCGTGAAACACCGGTGTGGCGAGGGAGACCAGCGCCACGACACCGAGGCTTGCCGCGACCGGCATCCGCACCAGGGCGAGCAGCAGGGCGGCGGCGCACGTCAAGGCGTAGCCGCCGGTAATGAGCGCGCGGGGCGGCAGTCGGTCGGCCAGTGAGCCCAGCAACAGCGAGCCGAACAGCTGCGGGATGAAGCCGATGCCGAAGGCCACTGCGCTCAGCAGCGCGGAGCCGGTGGCCGAGAAGACCAGAACCGAGAACGTGGTGATCCGCAGCGCGTCCGCAGTGATCGAGACGGCGCGGGTTGAGAAGAGCAGCCGGAATCGCGGCTCGGCCAGCACCTCCCGGTAGGTGGCACGGTGGTTGCTCTGCGCGGGTTCGGCGGTTGGGGTCATGACGCCCAACCTCGCCGTGTGCCCATGCCACTCACCAATGATTCGTCGCTGGACGAATCGGAACAACGTCCCGCAGTAGCATGGCAGAGTGCTGCGCTTCGAAGTCTCCGTCGAGGACCTGCTGCGCAGCCGCTTCGCGCTGTCGCCCGCGATGGACCTGTGCTTCCTGCTGGGCTCGCTCGCCGGCCGAGACAGGCCGCTGCCGCGAGCCTGGGCCACCCGACTCATGCCGGCCTTTGAACGGCTTCGCCGCGAGACCGAACTGAACGCCGCCCTCGCCCTGCACACCCCGCGCGGGGGCGGACCGAACTTCGTCGCCCCGCCCCCGCGCGGCCTCAACCAGACCTGGGCGGACGACCTGGCCATGATCCGGGCCACACCGCTGGAAGCGGCCCGCCACGAATTCGCCACCAACGCGACCGGCCCGTCCGCCCGTGACCCCCGCGTGCGCGCAGTGCTGGACTCGACGGACGCCGTCTCCAGGATCGCCAAGGCGATGGACCGGGCATGGCACGAACTGCTCGCCACGGACTGGCCGCAACTGCGCGCGATCTGTTGTCGGCGTACACACTTACGTGGCTCTGGCAAGATTTTCGTAGCCGGAGATCATCCTGGTGCCGCGGCAGTCTGGTTTGCGGGGTGGGTAGCCTTTGAGTGCGTTCTGTTGAAC
>NZ_JBEXPH010000379.1:0-3375 GCF_040611955.1 Streptomyces sp. NPDC006510
CAACTGACGGATCAACGTGCCCAGATCATCACTCGACCCACGCGACTTCGACGACAGATTCGTCAGAACCTGCGCCCCCATGTCGAACTTCATTCAATCCCCCTGCCACGCCTGAGCAAACAAATGTGCTGACCATGCCTATCAACTCCGGGAGGCTGAAGCAATCGAAGACCTCAGGGCTGTGGACAGGCTGTGACATGGTCATCGAAGCGCGGCACCGGCAATGAGGTGCGGAAATGGAGCACTTGACCGGAGCATGGAGAACGGGAGCCCTCCCGGCACGACGGGGCTCCCGAGGATCTCCGGCCGATCTTCACGTCGTGCACACGACCGCGAGTTCGATGAACGCGGCGGCTTCGACCTCGGTGATCTCGACGTGATCGATCTCGTTGTGGCCGAGTTCGTACAGTCTGAGGTATTCGGTCGGTTCCCAGCGGAGGTTGCGCGTGAACGCCTCGTCATGCGTCCGGCCGTCGTCGACCCGGCGCCGGACGATGCCGCGTGGGCTGCTTCGCGGACAGCCTTCGCCGATCTTCGCGTAGTACGTGATCTCGCCCTCGGCGTCCAGGGCGTCGAGAGTCGCGGGGGCGAGCGTGAGGAAGGGGCGGGCCGAGAGGCTGCTCTCCACCGTCCCGAGCCGCAGCATCGCGCCATTGAGGTCGATGAACTCCTCGACGAAGTAACCCCCGCCGCGTTCGTACATGAGCAGGAGTGGTTCATAGGGATCATCCGGAAGATCTCGGGACAACTCACCTCCGGCATCCCGCAGCACAGCCCACCGAACGGCGCCCCGGCACGTCTTCTTGAGCGAGGACGGAGCCAGGCCGGTGAGCACCTCTTCCAGTTCGGCGGCGATATCGGACGGCGTCCGGACCTCGGGTGCGACGTGCTCCGCGATGTCGAAGAACGGCCACGACTCCTCAGCGCCGTACGCCTGGGCCCATCGAGCCGCACGGCGCAGATATTCACGCATCAGCAGAGCACGCGAATTCGCGTGCTCGTACGCCGCGGAGTCGTCGCTCCAGTCGATGGCACGCAGCCGTTCGAGTACCGGACGTGGACGGTCGTCAGTCACTTCAGGTCCAGCCCCTTCGCTTTCAGCCACCTGGCAATATCGTCCACAGAATCATCGACGCCGGCCAAACCGTGGGCGAGCGCCGTCTTGATTCGCGTCATGTCGGGCCGCGACGCGTCAGGGGCGGGAGGCCCCCAGGACGGCCGACCGAATGAGCCCAGCTGCTTCGATGTCGCCGGTCTGTGCGTAGACGACATCAGTCCCCTTCTCGTCGGAGAGCCGGAGCAGGTCCGTCGGCTCCCGGCGCACGTCCTGCTCTCTGGCAAGTGCGGGTGGGAGCCGGAACTCCTTGTCGATGTATTGAGTGACGTCGAAGAAGGGCCAGTCGCCCTCGGCGCCGCAGGCATGGGCCCACAGAGCCGCACGGCGCATGTGCTCGCGCATCAGCAGGACGCGCGAGCGCCCGTGGGTGAACGCCGGCTCCAGGTCGTCCCAGGCGATGGCCCACAGCCGCCCGAGGACGGCCCGTGACGATTCGCTGCTCACTCGAAAACCCGCCCCCGGGCCGATGAGACCGATCGGCCCGGCCCGGCCGGACCGGTCAGAGATTCGCGTCGACGTACTTGGCGACCTCCACCATTTGGGCTTCGTTCTCGGCGGGCACCAGATAGTCGTGCTCCCTGATCCGTGCGAGGAATTCCTCGGGGAGTTCTACGTGGTGTGTCCAGACGTAGAACCAGAGGTCTCCCCTCCAGAGCCACTCTCCGTCGGAGAAGATCGAGTCGCCACCGAGTACGGTCCTGCCGGAGCCGAGCACGTCTTCGGAGGAGCCCATGACGCTGAAGACCTCGTGGCCTCCGAGCAGATACTCGGTGATCTGCTTGGCGTCTTCGTAAGGGTTCGGCGCAAGGAAGTCCCGCACACTTCCTCTCGGAGTTCCGAACGAGGGTGCCCAGAGTTCCTGGAAGAAATCGGCGATCTGCATGGGTGATCCTCTGCTAGCGGGCCATGGGAAGGAATGTTCGCCAGTATCCTCCACCAAAGATCTTCGGAATCTGGTTGGGACCGAGCTTGGTGTTCACGCCGACCTTGTTCGTCGGGGCCATCACAGGGACTCCGAGTTCATTGGCGACGGCCTGGGCGGCGGGGATGTCCAGCGCGCCTTCTGCTGTCGTTCCCGTATGGCACGACACCAGCCGCACCGGGCCTCCGTCGTAGCTCGGGTTGGCCCGTATGGCATCCGCGATGTGTGTGGGGTGAGTGTCACCGGCGGAGAAGGACGATCCGGCCTCGTTCACTCGCCCGGGTTCGAAGAAGCCCTGGTTGTTTCCGTGTACAACCACGTCGTGGTACCCCGGGAGCGGCTCGACCAGGTCGAAGTTGACCCTCGTGCTCCTGTCGTAGCCCACGGCTGTTCGCCCGTCTCCGAAGTAGACGGGGTCGCCGGTGTCCAGAATCAGATCGCCGGGTTCCTTGGGCTCTGCCGGAATCCTGGATTCCGGTGAAACCCGGGCCTCGTAGTCGCGACGGGTGCCCATATCGGCGTCGTGGTCCGGGGAATGGCGCCCGTCGCCGGCGTCAGGTGTGGGGTGGTGATCGGCCGCAGGTACGTCGTGCGAAGGCTGGTGACCGTCCGAATCGTGGGCATGCGGTTCGTCCGGCCCGTTGTCCGGGGTGTGCTCGGGCTCCGAGGAGCCACCCTCGTGCGGGTGGGCCGGCCCACCCGGTGATTCCCCGGGGTGGGGCGGGGTGTCCCCGCCGTGTCCCGTTCCGCTGCCGGACGGGTGGTCGGCAGGGTGGGTGGTCCCTCCGAAAGCGTCGTCACCCATGTGACCGACATCGGTTGCCGTGTGGGTGCCCGCACCGACCAGCGCGGGTTCTCTGAGCGTGTTCTCCATGTCAGGGAGGTGAGGGGAGGGCTCGGTGGGTGCGTCCTTGACGTGTTGGACGGTGTCGCCGTGTTCGTCGAGGAGGTTGCCGTCGCGGTCGAAGTACTGGACGGGGACGTCGGTGTGGGTGGGGAGTTTGGTGGTGTTCTCGGGCAGGAGGGGGACGTCGTCGGGGAACTTGACGTTCCCGTCGGGGAGTTTGACTCCGCCGTCGGGGATTGCTGCGCCTTCGGGGAGATGGACGGTGCCGTCGGGGAGTTTGATGGAGCCCTCGGGCAGGGTGATGGCGTCGTCGGGGAGTTTGGGGATCTCGATGTTGGTGATGCCCTTGAGGCCCTTGGTGATGTCGCCGATCTTCGACAGGCCGGCGCCTGCGCCCTTGGCGATGTAGGTCATGGGGTCGATGACCTTGCCGGCCTTGCCGGCGACGGAGAGTACCTTCGCGACGGCTCCGGCCTTGCCGGCTCCCGC
>NZ_JBEXPH010000380.1:0-3360 GCF_040611955.1 Streptomyces sp. NPDC006510
ACGCCGGGCACATCGGTCATGTCAGCGTGGATCTGGACGGCGACCCGTGTCCGTCCGGCCCGGGCCGCCAGCCGGCCTCCAGCGCCCGGCGGGCGATGTTCGGACCGCTGGCGATGCGCTCGACACAGCCGCGCGAACCGCACGGACACGGGTCGCCGTCCAGATCCACGCTGACATGACCGATGTGCCCGGCGTTGCCCGTGGGGCCGGGATGGAGCTTGCCGCCGAGGACGAGCCCGCCGCCGACACCGGTCGAGACGACCATGCAGAGCGCGTTGTCGTAGCCCCGGGCGGCACCCAGCCAGTGCTCGGCGGCCGTCATCGCGACCCCGTCGCCGACCAGCTCGACGGGCAGTCCGCCGACCGCCTTGCCGACCCGCTCCACCAGTGGGAAGTCCCGCCAGCCGGGGACGTTGACCGGGCTGACCGTACCGGCCGAGGCATCTACCGGACCCGCGCTGCCGATGCCGACCGCCGTCGCCCGCCCCCACAGCGGCGAGGCGGACAGCTCGGCCAGGACCTCCGTCACGGCCCCCATCACCGTCTCGGCACTCTCGCGGGCGGGCGTCGGCCGCTGCGCCCGTACGAGAAGCGAGCCGCCGCCGTCCACCAATGCGGCGGCGATCTTGGTACCGCCGATGTCCAGCGCGGCGACGAGGTCGGTATGCATCGGTGTGGCTCCGTGAGTAGTGGACGGGGACCTGCGGCTTCAGGAAACAGTCTGCCCAGTCTCCATTCAGCTGACAACGTTGTCCAGGGCCTATGCTCGACGGCACAGCTCCAGCCGGCTCCGCGGCACCGCCCATGGACCCGCCGGACCGCCCGCACCCGAGGACAGGACAGCGCACCGTGGCCGAGACCGCCCGTCACTCCGAGACCCGTTACGGCAACCGGCCGACCATGAAGGACGTCGCCGCCCGCGCCGGAGTGGGCCTCAAGACGGTCTCGCGCGTGGTCAACAGCGAGCCTGGGGTCACGCCCGACACCGAGCGCCGGGTCCAGGAGGCCATCGAGGCGCTCGGCTTCCGGCGCAACGACAGCGCGCGCGTCCTGCGCAAGGGCCGCACCGCCTCGATCGGACTGGTCCTGGAGGACCTCGCCGACCCGTTCTACGGGCCGCTGAGCCGGGCGGTGGAGGAGGTCGCGCGGGCGCACGGCGCTCTGCTCATCAACGGGTCGAGCGCCGAGGACCCGGAGCGCGAGCAGGAGCTCGTACTCGCCCTGTGCGCACGCCGGGTGGACGGGCTCATCGTGATCCCGGCCGGTGACGACCACCGGTATCTGGAACCGGAGATAAAGGCGGGCGTCGCCACCGTCTTCGTGGACCGCCCCGCGGGCCGCATCGACGCCGACATGGTCCTCTCCGACAGCTTCGGCGGCGCGCGCGAGGGCGTCGCGCATCTGATCGCGCACGGCCACCGCCGGATCGGCTTCATCGGCGACCAGCCGCGCATCCACACCGCCACCGAGCGGCTGCGCGGCTACCACGCGGCTATGGCGGACGCGGGAACGCGGGTCGAGGACTCCTGGGTGTCCCTCGGCTCGACCGAACCCGACCGGGTGCGGGCCGCCGCCGAGCAGATGCTCTCCGGCCCCGAGCCCGTCACCGCGATCTTCACGGGCAACAACCGGGTGACGGTCACGGTGGTGCGGGTCCTCGCCGAGCAGGAACGCCGCACCGCCCTGGTCGGCTTCGACGACATCGAGCTGGCCGACCTGCTCGGCATCACCGTCGTCTCCCAGGACGCCGCCGCCGTCGGCCGCACCGCCGCCGAGCACCTCTTCCGCCGCCTGGACGGCGCCGACCACGCCCCGGCCCGCGTGCAGCTGCCGACGACGCTCATCGCGCGCGGCTCGGGCGAGCTGCCGCCCGCCTGAGCCGTACGGTTCCCGCGTTTCCGACAGCTGTCAGGGTGCGGTCACCGTGAGACCGGCCCGCCGCGGCAACGCGAACGCGTCCAGCTCCGCGCGCGTCAGCCCGGTCAGTCGGGCGACCTCTGCGGTGTCCAGGGCGCCGCAGTCGATGCCGCGCAGGAGGTAGCCGCTGAGCGCCTTGGCGGTGGCGGGTTCGTCCATGACGTCACCGCCGGCCTTGGCCACATACGCGGCGAGCCGGGCGGCGGCCTGTTCCAGGCCCTCGCGGTAGAAGGTGTACACGGCCGCGTACCGGGTCGGCAGGTGGCCGGGGTGCATGTCCCAGCCCTGGTAGTAGGCGCGGGCCAGGGCGCGGCGAGTGAGGCCGTAGTGGAGCCGCCAGGCCTCGTGGACCTGGTGGGTGGGGCCCACCGGGAGGACGTTGGTGGAGCCGTCCGAGACCCGTACGCCGGTGCCTGCGGCGGCGACCTGCATGACGGCCTTGGCGTGGTCGGCGACCGGGTGGTCGCTGGCCTGGTAGGCGGCGCTGACGCCGACGCAGGCGCTGTAGTCGAAGGTGCCGTAGTGCAGGCCGGTGGCCCGGCCCTGCGCCGCGCCGATCATGCGGGCCACGGCGGCGGTGCCGTCGGCGGCGAGGATGGACTGGCTCGTCTCGATCTGGATCTCGAAGCCGAGCCGCCCGGCGGGCAGCCCGTGTGCCTGCTCGAACGCTTCGAGCAGCCGGACGAAGGCGGTGACCTGCTCGGGGTACGTCACCTTGGGGAGCGTGAGGACCAGCCCGTCGGGAAGGCCGCCGGCCTGCATCAGACCGGTGAGGAAGATGTCCGTGGTGCGGATGCCGCGGTCGCGTACGGCGGCCTCCATGCACTTCATCCGGATGCCCATGTACGGTGCCGCCGTGCCGTTCGCGTACGCCTCCGAGACCAGCCGGGCGGCGCGGGCGGCGGCCTCGTCCTCCTCGGCGTCGGGGCGGGGGCCGTAGCCGTCCTCGAAGTCGATGCGGAGGTCCTCGACCGGCTCGCGCTCCAGCTTGGCGCGCACCCGGTCGTGGACGGGCGCGGCGAGTTCGTCCGGGATGCCGAGGACGGCGGCGAACGAGGCCGCGTCGGGGGCGTGCTCGTCGAGTGCCTTCAGCGCCTGGTCGCCCCAGGAGCGGATGGTACCCGCGGCGAACGTGTCGCCGGGGACGTAGACCGTGTGGACCGGCTGGCGCGTGCCCGGGTCCCCCGGGTAGCGGCGTGCGAGCTCGGCGTCGACCGCGGTGAGGGAAGCACTGATCTCCTCGCTGACCGCACCGGCGAGGCTCGTTGCCACCTTCTCCTGCTGTCCCATTTCCACACCCTCCACAGTCACGCCGTTTCCGCTTCCTGGAATCAACAATCCGCATAGTGAAGCTATAAGGCCGTGGGGCCTGCGTCAATGGTGATCGGAAGCGGTCCGGGGCCGTGTGGTGGGTGTGCACCACACGGCCCCGGACCATTCGTG
>NZ_JBEXPH010000381.1:0-3226 GCF_040611955.1 Streptomyces sp. NPDC006510
CTTCTAGCCTCTAAAGCCTCCTGGTGGCGCCTGTGTCGGGGTGCAGGGTAAGGCCTACCCTGAACCTACCCTGTACCATCTGGGGGCGGCGGCAAGGGCAAAAGAAATACGTGGGCTGGCTGCTGGCAGGCCTGGGGGCGCGCTGGTGCCGAGAAACCCGGCGCCGAGAGGGGGGGGTGGTGCGTTGTTGGAAATGTATGTTCGTGAGTCGATTTTTTGGATTTGCCATACAAATGAATTTTGCGGGAAATCAAAAGTGGCCAACGAGTGCCGGGTGGCGGGGGCGCCCCACCAGAGAGCTCGGAGGGTATGTGAGAGCGGGTGGCCAGTCGAGCAATCGGCCGGCCACAACACAACCGCAATCAAACAACTGTACCATATCTTGAAGACTTTCATTGCGTGGTCCCTTGAACAGGCTTGCAGGCTCCGGTCTCGCTAGCGAGGGATTCATAGTGTTGGTCGGCCCCCACGAAACCGGTCGCTCAGGCTTCACGGCGTACTGGGGATGCCCTGAAGGCGACGAATGCCCCGGCAATCGCCGCTGTAGGGATGGGTTCTGTGGATTACTGGCCTCTGGCGAGTTCTACCATCGAGCAACGGAAGGCAACCACGCCCGCCGGACGCCGCAATGGCTGAAGTCGGGCGCTGAGTCCTTCTCCTGGCGTGCCCCAGGCCACACGCCGCCCGTTCGGGCTCAGTGTGGTCGACGGCTTCGCTGGGGAACACATGAGTGGGAAAGCGGATTGCCGGCTCGCACGGCGCCCACGGCTCCTGCCGCAGGTGCTTTGCCCGGCGCGTCTCCGGACGCCACCCAGTGAACTTGACATCTCTCCGGCGCTGCTCGCAGCACCGGTTGCCGTTTTTCCGCGGCGGACGATAGTTATCTGGTTGATTCTGCCAGTAGTCATATGCTTGTCTCAAAGATTAAGCCATGCATGTCTAAGTATAAGCAATTATACAGCGAAACTGCGAATGGCTCATTATATAAGTTATCGTTTATTTGATAGTACCTTACTACTTGGATAACCGTGGTAATTCTAGAGCTAATACATGCTAAAAATCCCGACTTCGGAAGGGATGTATTTATTAGATTAAAAACCAATGCCCTCTGGGCTCTTTGGTGATTCATGATAACTTCTCGAATCGCACGGCCTTGCGCCGGCGATGGTTCATTCAAATTTCTTCCCTATCAACTTTCGATGTTTGGGTATTGGCCAAACATGGTTGCAACGGGTAACGGAGGGTTAGGGCTCGACCCCGGAGAAGGAGCCTGAGAAACGGCTACTACATCCAAGGAAGGCAGCAGGCGCGCAAATTACCCAATCCCGACACGGGGAGGTAGTGACAATAAATACTGATACAGGGCTCTTTTGGGTCTTGTAATTGGAATGAGTACAATTTAAATCCCTTAACGAGGAACAATTGGAGGGCAAGTCTGGTGCCAGCAGCCGCGGTAATTCCAGCTCCAATAGCGTATATTAAAGTTGTTGTGGTTAAAAAGCTCGTAGTTGAACCTTGGGCCTGGCTGGCCGGTCCGCCTCACCGCGTGTACTGGTCCGGCCGGGCCTTTCCCTCTGTGGAACCTCATGCCCTTCACTGGGTGTGACGGGGAAACAGGACTTTTACTTTGAAAAAATTAGAGTGCTCCAGGCAGGCCTATGCTCGAATACATTAGCATGGAATAATGAAATAGGACGTGTGGTTCTATTTTGTTGGTTTCTAGGACCGCCGTAATGATTAATAGGGACAGTCGGGGGCATCAGTATTCAATTGTCAGAGGTGAAATTCTTGGATTTATTGAAGACTAACTACTGCGAAAGCATTTGCCAAGGATGTTTTCATTAATCAGGAACGAAAGTTAGGGGATCGAAGACGATCAGATACCGTCGTAGTCTTAACCATAAACTATGCCGACTAGGGATCGGACGATGTTATTTTTTGACGCGTTCGGCACCTTACGAGAAATCAAAGTGCTTGGGCTCCAGGGGGAGTATGGTCGCAAGGCTGAAACTTAAAGAAATTGACGGAAGGGCACCACCAGGGGTGGAGCCTGCGGCTTAATTTGACTCAACACGGGGAAACTCACCAGGTCCAGACACAATGAGGATTGACAGATTGAGAGCTCTTTCTTGATTTTGTGGGTGGTGGTGCATGGCCGTTCTTAGTTGGTGGAGTGATTTGTCTGCTTAATTGCGATAACGAACGAGACCTTAACCTGCTAAATAGCCCGTATTGCTTTGGCAGTACGCTGGCTTCTTAGAGGGACTATCGGCTCAAGCCGATGGAAGTTTGAGGCAATAACAGGTCTGTGATGCCCTTAGATGTTCTGGGCCGCACGCGCGCTACACTGACGGAGCCAGCGAGTACTTCCTTGGCCGAAAGGCCCGGGTAATCTTGTTAAACTCCGTCGTGCTGGGGATAGAGCATTGCAATTATTGCTCTTCAACGAGGAATCCCTAGTAAGCGCAAGTCATCAGCTTGCGTTGATTACGTCCCTGCCCTTTGTACACACCGCCCGTCGCTACTACCGATTGAATGGCTCAGTGAGGCGTCCGGACTGGCCCAGGGAGGTGGGCAACTACCACCCAGGGCCGGAAAGCTCTCCAAACTCGGTCATTTAGAGGAAGTAAAAGTCGTAACAAGGTCTCCGTTGGTGAACCAGCGGAGGGATCATTACCGAGTTTACAACTCCCAAACCCATGTGAACATACCTTTACGTTGCTTCGGCGGAGCCGCCCCGGCGCCCGGAACCTCTTCGGTTTCGCGGCCCGGAACCAGGCGCCCGCCGGAGGCCACAAACTCTTTTGTTTTTACAGTTTCTTCTGAGTGTGCCGCAAGGCAAAATACAAATGAATCAAAACTTTCAACAACGGATCTCTTGGTTCTGGCATCGATGAAGAACGCAGCGAAATGCGATAAGTAATGTGAATTGCAGAATTCAGTGAATCATCGAATCTTTGAACGCACATTGCGCCCGCCAGAATTCTGGCGGGCATGCCTGTTCGAGCGTCATTTCAACCCTCGAGCTCCCCTCTTTTTGGGAGAGCCCGGCGTTGGGGACCCGGCGCTAACACCGCCGGCCCCGAAATGGAGTGGCGGCCCGTCCGCGGCGACCTCTGCGTAGTAATATCCACTCGCACCGGGACCCGGGCGCGGCCACGCCGTTAAACACCCCACCTTCCGAATGTTGACCTCGAATCAGGTAGGAATACCCGCTGAACTTAAG
>NZ_JBEXPH010000382.1:0-3222 GCF_040611955.1 Streptomyces sp. NPDC006510
GTGCCGCCGCGCCCGGCAGTGCGGCGGCCGGGCGCGGCGGCCGGCAGGCGGCGGGCTGGCAGGCTGGGCACCATGGACCAGCACAGCGCCCACGGCCCCCGGCACGGCACTCCCCCGGACAACGCTCCCCGGCACGACCGTGACCACGGCACCTGGACGACCATCGACGAGCTGCACAACTGGCTCGACTCGGAGACCGGCATTCCGCCCGAGCAGGATCTGCTGCTGCGGATGCTGAAGCTGTCGGAGGAGGTGGGCGAGGTCGCCCGGGCCGTCATCGGGGCCACCGGGCAGAACCCGCGCAAGGGCGCCACCCACTCCTGGCAGGACGTGGAGACCGAACTGTGCGACGTCATCGTGACGGCGATGGTCGCCCTGCGCACCCTCACCCCCGACGCGGCAGCCGTCTTCGACGGGCATGTGCGACGCGTCGCGGCCCGTCCGCGGTCCCCGCTCGGCCCGTCGCGGCAGGCCCCCGGCACCACGCCCTGACGAAGGATCCCGGGGCGTGACGGGGCGGCAACAGGTGGCCGAACAACGGGCGACCATCTCTTGGGGCTACGATCGCGGGCACCGCAGCGAGACCAGGAGTGCCGACCGTGTCCGAACCGCGCATCGCCGTATCCATCGTCACCATGGGCGACCGCCCGCAGCAGGTCGAGGCCCTGCTGGCCTCGGTGGCCGGGCAGGACGTCCGTCCGGCCCGCCTCGTCGTCGTGGGCAACGGATCGCCCCTCCCGGACTTCGGCGCGTTTCCCGGCCTGTCCGGTCTGTCCGGCGGTGTGACGGCGATCGAGCTGGAGGAGAACCTGGGCTGCCCCGGCGGCCGCAACGTCGCGCTGCGCAAGCTGGCGGAGTTCGGCGACGTGGATGTCGTCATCGAACTCGACGACGACGGACTCCTGGTCGACAGCGGAGTGTTCCGCAAGGTCCAGGAGCTGTTCGCCGCCGACCCGCGGCTCGGCATCGTCGGCTTCCGGATCGCCGACGAGCACGGCGAGACCCAGCGCCGTCATGTGCCGCGCCTGCGCGCCGCCGACCCGATGCGGCGCGGAGCGGTCACCGCCTTCCTGGGCGGCGGCCACGCCTTCTCCATGAAGATGCTCGCCGAGACGGGACCCTGGCCCGCGGAGTTCTTCTTCACGCACGAGGAGACGGACCTGTCCTGGCGGGCGCTGGACGCGGGCTGGAAGATCCTCTACGAGCCCGATCTGCTGCTCCAGCACCCCAAGACCTCCCCGGCCAGACACTCCGTCTACTACCGGATGACGGCCCGCAACCGGGTCTGGCTGGCCCGCCGGAATCTGCCCCTCCCCCTGGTGCCGGCCTACCTGGGCACCTGGACCCTGCTCACCGTGGCCCGCACCCGCTCGGCGACGGGTCTGCGCGCCTGGGCCGGCGGCTTCGCCGAAGGTGTCCGTACCCCGTGCGGGCGAAGGCAGCCGATGCGGTGGCGCACGGTGTGGCAGATGACGAAACTGGGACGGCCGCCGGTCATCTGATCCGCGTCGGGTCCGCCGGTGACGGGCGGCACGGAACCCTTCCGCCCCCTTCCCACCACAGGAGTTGCCGATGTCCGTCCGCAGAATCGTCCCCAACATCCGGACCGCCGGTGGGCCCGCCGCCCAAGGGATGGAGCGGAGCGCGGAGTTCTACGGTCTGCTGGGCCTCCAGGAAGTCATGAACCACGGCTGGATCATGACGCTCGCCTCCGCGTCCCACCCCACGGTCCAGCTCAGCGTCCTGGGGGCCGACGCGACCGCCCCGGTCACACCGGACCTGAGCATCGAGGTGGAGGACGTGGACGCGGCCCACGCGGCCATGCGGGAGAGCGGCGCGGAGATCGTGTACCCGTTGCGCGACGAGGAATGGGGCGTACGCCGCTTCTTCGTCCGCGACCCGAACGGCCAGGTCGTCAACGTGCTGGGCCACCGCTGACGGACCCCTGTCCGGTCGCGCCGTCGTCGCCGTCGCTGTCGCCGTCGCCTTCGTACGGAAGGATCTGCCGCAGCAGGCCCCTGGGATGGCCCCGCCTGCGCCATTCCCTCGGGTATCCGATGGAGACCTCTTCGAAGCGCACCCCGTCGTACCAGGTCGTGCGGGGTATGTGCAGATGGCCGTAGACCACCGCCGCCACGTTGAAACGCCGGTGCCAGTCGGCGGTGAGCCGGGTGCCGCACCACTGGGCGAACTCGGGGTACCACAGGACGTCCATCGGTTCCCGCACCAGCGGCCAGTGGCCGGCGATGACGAGCGGGATCTCCGGATCGTGTGCGGCGAGGCGCCGTTCCGTCTCCGCCACCCGCGCCCGGCACCAGGCGTCGCGGCTCGGGTACGGGTCGGGGTGCAGCAGGAACTCGTCGGTGCACACCACTCCCGTCCGGCGCGCGTACGCCAGGGACTCCTCCTTGGTCGTCGTGCCCGGCGCCCGAAAGCTGTAGTCGTACAGCACGAACACCGGAGCGACGGCCACCGGCCCGTCGGGGCCGGGCCACAGCGGGTACGGGTCCTCCGGAGTGACCACCCCGAGGCTCCGGCACAGCCCGACCAGGTGCTCGTACCGCTCCTGGCCCCGCAGCCGGACCGGATCGCGCTCGGGCGTCCACAGCTCGTGGTTCCCCGGGGCCCAGATCACCTGCCCGAACCGGCCCGCGAGCAGCCGCAACGCCCACTCCACGTCCGCCATCCGCTCCGCGACATCACCGGCGACGATCAGCCAGTCCTCGTCCGAACCGGGCCGCAGCGACTCGACGACCGGGCGGTTGTCCGCCATTCCCACATGCAGGTCGCTCACCGCCAGCAGAGAGCCACGGCTTCCATCGCTGTGCTCGGACATGCAGAACCCTCCCGCGGAGTGACTGAACGGAATACTGCCCCACCGCGGACCGGCACATCGGTCCCCCACGGATATCGGGTCCGGCTCGGGCGCACCCCGGTCCGGCCGCCGGAACTGGCGGCCGGACCGAGCGGAGAGATGATGGAGTCGTCCGTGGACGCGGCGCGGGACCGTCGGCAGGGCCGTGAGAGGGAGCTGAGAACGAGGTGGACGGCAACACCCTCCCGGGCACCCCCGGGCACAGCGGGCTCCCGTTCGCGGACAGCGCGGCCGGGGCCCTGCTCGATGCGGACGGACTGATCGTCGGCTGGACCCCCGCGGCGGAGGAGCTGTTCTCGCTTCCCGCCGGCAGTGTCTGCGGCCGTCCCGTGCGGGAGTTGCTCGCG
>NZ_JBEXPH010000383.1:0-3204 GCF_040611955.1 Streptomyces sp. NPDC006510
CGGACACCGGCCTGCGGGTGACGTTCGACCGGCGGATCCGCGGCCGTGACCGGGACTTCCACTTTGGCATCCCCACCCCGGAGAACCGGTTCACCGGCGCCGAAGGAGCACACCCGATGAGGCTCAGCACCGTCCGAGTGGCCCGGGGCCGGACTGCCGTCGCGCGTGTGGAGAAGAAGCACGTCGTCCTGCTGCCCCACTCCGATGTCGGTGCTCTGCCGGCCTCCGGTGACGACTGGAGAGTTCGTGCCGGGGCCGAGACGGGCGAGTACTGCCGGCTCGACGATGTGACCTACGCACCATTGATCCCGCGCGCCAGCAGGGTTGTCCGTGCGACTTTGAACTATGCGGCTCACGCGAAGGAAGTGGGGCGAAACGCCCATGCTTCTTCCCTTGTGTCCACTAGGAATGGCGGCTCCTTGATCGGCGCCTACGATGCGGCGGCCGAAGGCAAGGACGTGGCGGCTCAATTGGCCTCCACACCACAGGCGGTGGGCTGCTGGCGAGCCCGGTTCGGGCAGTACCGGATCGCCGGTCTGGGTGATATGCCGCGTCCGGGTGGCCCAAGGACGGTGACGGACGAGCAGGTCGCCGCGGTGGTCACCAGGACGCTGGAATCCGCGCCGAAGAACGCGACACACTGGTCGACACGGTCGATGGCGAAGGAGATGGGACTTTCGCAGTCATCGGTGTCACGGATCTGGCGGGCGTTCGACCCGCAGCCGCACCGCTCGAAGAAGACCTTCAAGCTGTCGACCGATCCGTACGTCGTCGACAAGGTCCACGATGCCGTCGGCCTCTACCTGGACCCGCCCGAACGGGCATTGGTGTTCTGTGTGGATGAGTCGGGTCGGACCGGGGCGCGGTAACACCATTTCTGGTGTTCCGTTTCCCCGGCCCGCCCGCCGAACCGGACGTGCCCGTCTCCGAGCATCCGGCTTCCACGTGCTCTTGCCTCCGGTTAGCCGACGGCTGCCGGTATTGGCGTCCATGGTGTCGGTATGTTCCGCCTCCGATTTCGGTAGCGGACCACCGGAACCTTTTGGGGTTGGATCAGCGAGATCCCGTCTTCGGCCGGCGTTTCCCCGGGAGGAAGCGCCGGAACAAGGATGCCCACGGGACACGAGGATGTCGTTTACGCAGCCAGCGGGTCACCCGATGCCAGGAATACTCATCGGGATAGCAGCCACGCAACCGTCGACTTTCGTTGAGACGGTCGAATCGTCATGCCTGTCCGATTCCTTCGGGGACGCCGGTGACGTCCCGTTGGTGTGGTTCAGCTGAACGTGATCGTTAGGTGGAGAGCGCCAGGGTGCGGGATGCGGAGTAGGTGGGCGCGGCGGGTGGCGTCGCGCAGGAACGTGGTGGGGCTGCTGGTGAGGCTGGCGGCGCGTGGGGCATCCCACCGGATCAAGATCGCGGTGTCGCCACGGCGCACGGTAAGGCCGTCCGCGGCAGCCGAAGTCGCGCTGCCGTAGGCCGCCTCCGTGCCGTCGGTGAAGGTCACCTGGTCGGTCGGGTGCAGCACGAGCGGGATCAGTTCGCTCGCCGCCGAGCCGGCGGTCACGACGCGACGCACGGACTGCCGGGCGACAGTGACGTCGGTGGTGACCGCGGAATCGGGGGTGCGATACCGGATGCAGAAGGGTTCGCCGGGGGAGAGGTCGCCGCCGGTCCAGGGCCGTGCGGTGGGCGCACCGGTGAAGTACTCGGCCGTCAGGTCGCTGTTGGCGTCCAGCCGGCCGCCGTCGAGCTCGGTGGCCCAGGAGTCGCCGTTGTTGAGTGAGTACACGACCATGCCTGCGTCGGGGTGCCACAGGAAGGTGAGGCCGGAGCGGACGAGGCTGGTGGCTCGGGTGCCGAAGAAGGTTCCCAGGTAGAGGTTGGGGCGCCGGATGAAGAGGAAGTCCTGTTTGGCGTCACGGCGGAGTTCGACGAAGTTGTCCTGCCTCAGGTATGGCAGGTCGGAGATCGCGTCGTTCTTCTCTGCACGGGTCGGGGACCCATCGCCGTAAGGGACGTGCGCGATGACGCGCGGGGAGGTCTTGCCGCGCTCCAGCACCGGCACGGGATTCGGATCTGCCGCCCAGGCGGCGCGTGCGTCCGCCCGGTCCTCGCGGGCGGTGAAGAACGCCGCGAGCTCAGGTGTTTCAGGCACGAAGAGCGAGCCGAGGTGCGTGCGGTCGGGCTCCAGCATGACTCCGTCGTACGAGAGGGAGCTGGTGCGGGCGGAGGCGGCGACATTGGTGAAGTAGCCCGATCCATCGGGCTCCCACACCAGGTTGTAGCCGAGCCAGGGGGCGAATTTGCGGGCCATGGAGAGCATGGCCGGATCGCCGGTGAGGTGATAGAGCTCGGCCATGTCCGGCAGCATGACATCGAAGTTGTATCCGACGTCCATGCCGCGTGGTTCGTAGAAGAAACCTTGTGGGCTCTGACCGCGGTCTGCGATGAAGGTGATGCGTTCAGCCAGCCGTGTCTGCAAAGCGGCATCGGGGTCCAGTTGCAGACTCAGGGTCGCGCCTGCGAGGCCGGCGATGTAGTGGTTGGCGTATCTCAGGGGGTTCTGCCAGACGGTGGTGTTGCCGGGGTCGAGGAACCACACCATCGCTCTGTGCACGGCGGTCCGGATCTCGGTCTGCCGCTCGGGCAGGGCCCCGACCGTGCGCAGAACCTGCAGCGTCTTGCTCAGATACCCGAGTCCGAAACCGGTGGCTGCTCTGGAATATTCGGTGGGGCGGTACTCCGGCCATGAGCCGTTGTCGTGCTGCAGGCGCAGATAGTGCTGGAGCGCTGCGTCGAGGCGGGCCAGCAGTGCCGGGTCACCGGCGTACGGGTTCCAGGGCCGGGAGTTGGCGTAGAACCAGCTCAGCGTGTACACGTGCTCCTGGATCCGGGCGTTGTACGGCTCGTCCGGCGTGCGCCACCAGCCGCCCTTGAACCAGCCGTATGTGGCCGGGTCGGCATCCTCGATGTCGTTTGCCATCGGCGCGAGGGTCACCAGGTACGGCGCGTACCGCTGCTCCTCGGGGGCGAACAGCGTGCGGTCGGGGAGTCCCGGGGGCAGCGGGTCGAGGAGCGGCAGGGCGGTCGTCCCCTCGGTGGCGCCGGCGGGGCGGGCGGGCAGCGCGGTCAGCAGCGCTGCGGCGCCGGCAGCTCCGAGCAGCGCGCGGCGGCTGAGGCCGGGGAGTCCGGGCGCGGTGT
>NZ_JBEXPH010000384.1:0-3124 GCF_040611955.1 Streptomyces sp. NPDC006510
CGACGGCAGCCCCGCCGCCCTCGCCGCGCTCGGCCACGACCAGCGGACCGCGACCGGTGCCCGCACAGCAGCGGCATGGGACGACACGCCGCGCACCCGCCCGCTCACCCCGCAGCAGGCCGGGGTGTACTTCCACTGGCGGCTCGACCCGCTCAGCCCCTACTACAGCTACCAGGGGTCCCTGGAACTCGACGGGCCGCTCGACGTGCCACGGCTGGCACGGGCCTGGCAGCTGCTGCTCGCCGAGAATCCGCTGCTCCTCGCCCGGTTCGCCGAGACCGACGAGGCGGACGGGCCGGAGACGGCACAGGAGGCGGCGCACAAGGCGGTGCACGAGGTGGTGCACCACTACCCGCACTGGGAGGTACCGCTGCCCGCGAGTGCCCGGGACATCACTGCGGACGCGTTCCGCACGGTGGCCGCGCAGGAGGCGGCCAGGCCCTTCGACCTGCTCACCGAACCGGCCCTGCGGACCGGGCTGTTCCGGCTTCCCGGCGGACAGCACCGGCTCCTGGTCACCATGCACGAACTGCTCCTCGACGGCTGGGGAGCGACCGTGCTGTTCCAGCGACTGGCCGAACTCTACGAACAGCGGCCCGCCGGGCCCGACCCCGAACGCGCCACCCGCTACGACCGCTTTCTCGACCACTTGACGGAGCGGCTGGCCACCGAGGAGGTGGCCGAGGCGGGGGAGTACTGGCTGCGCCGCCTCGCGGGCGACCTCCCGGCACTCCAGATCGCACAGAAGCAGCGGCCCGCCACACCCACCTACCGGGGCGAGATCACCGAGACGGTCCTCGACGAGCAGCTGACCCGGCAGCTGCGTGACACCGCGCTGGCCGCGTCGGCCACCGCGTTCGTACCGCTGCTGGCCGCCTACGCACTGGCCCTGAGCTACTACAGCGACGCCGACGACGTGATCGTCGGGGCCCCGATGGCGGGGCGGGAACGGCCGGAGACCGCCGATGTGCCCGCCTTCATGCTCGCCATGCTGCCACTGCGTCTGAACATCGACCCGGCCGCCACCCTCGCGGAGTTCACCGCACAGGTGCGGGAGACGGTGTACGACGCCTATGCCGCGGCCGAGCACCCCTTCGGCTGGACACTGCGGCGGCTGCCCGCCGCCTCACGGAGCTCATCGGCGACCCCGGTCTTCCAGACCATGCTCAACATGCTGCCCTACCCGGCGCGCGCCACCACCGCGTCGGACGTCCGGTTCCGCTTCGTCGAACTGGACACCGGCTACACCAAGTACGACTGTGCCCTGTACGTCCAGCCGCACGGCCCCGGCCAACTGCTGCTCCAGTACGCCTACCAGCAGGAGCTGCTCGACGCGCCGGCCGCCCGCAACGTACTGGGATCCACGCTGATCGCGCTGCGGGCCCTCACCGACCCGGAACGCGCCGAGCACACCACCGTTCGTTCCCTCGACCTGCTGCCCGGAGACGATCAACGATGACCACGCCGACCCTGCTGGAACGCTTCGCCGAACAGGTGGCGGCCCGCCCCCGGGCCGTCGCCCTGCGCCACACCGGCACCGGCCTCACCTACCGCGAACTCGACGAATGGAGCGGCCGGCTGGCCGCCCGGCTCACCGCCAAGGGCACCGGCCCCGGCTCGCTGGTGGCACTCGCCGCCCAGCGCGGCCCCGCCGCCGTCGCCGGAGTCCTCGCCGTGCTGAAGACCGGGGCCGCCTACCTCGGGCTGGACCCGGCGATACCCGTGCGACGGCAGCGCCGGATGGTGGAGGAGACCGGACCGCACTGCGTGCTGGCCGAGCCGGGACTCGACCAGTTCCCCACCCTGGACGCTCCCCGCGTCACACTGGCGCCGCTCACCGAGGGCCCGCTGCACCAGGCCCCCGAGCGGGCGCCCGACGAGGACGCGCTGTTCCACATCGTCTACACATCGGGGACGACCGGAAACCCCAAGGGCGTACGCATCAGCCACCGTTCGGTCCGGGGCAGGCTGGAGTGGATGTGGCAGGACCATCCGTTCCCCGAGAACGCGGTGCTCGCCGTCCAGAAGTCCCTGGCACTGGTCGCCTCGCCCTGGGAGCTGCTGGGCGGACTGCTCAGGGGTGTCCCGTCCGTCGTGCTCGCCACCGATGAACTCCTCGACCCGGTGCTCTTCGCCGCCGCCGTCGAGCAGGAACGGATCACTCATCTCTTCCTGACCCCGCAGCTGATCGCCGGTCTGCTGGAGGAGAGCGCCAAACGCCCCGGCGGGCACCGGCCGGTCCTGGCCACCAGCGGCGCCGACACCCTGCCCGTGGCCACCGTCCTGCGCTTCCGGGAGGTCTGGCCCGACGCCACCCTGCTCAACCTGTACGGCATGACGGAGACCGCCTCCAACGTCGCCGCGTACGACACCGCCGGACTGCCCGCCGACGCCGAACGGGTCCCCGTCGGGAGCCCCGTGGCGGGCGCCTCGCTCTCGGTCCGCGACCGGCTCGGCCGACGGCTGCCGGCCGGTGTGACCGGCGAGGTGTGGGTCTCCGGACCACCACTCGCCCTCGGCTACGTCGGCGGCGACGGCGAGGACCGCTTCACCACCGACGACGCGGGCACCGTGCACTACCGCACCGGTGACCGGGGCCGCCTGCTCCCGGACTCCGTACTGGAGATCACCGGCCGCGCCGACAACCAGATCAAGGTGCGCGGCTACCGCGTCGAGCTGGAGGAGATCGAGGCCACCCTGCGCAAGGCACCCGACGTCACCGACGCGGGGGCCTACGCGGAGGACGAGGACGGCGAGACACGCATCGTCGCCTGTGTCACCGCCGACGAGGAGACCGGCCCCGCCGCACTGCGCGCATATCTGCGCGACCGGCTGCCCGACTACATGCTGCCCGCCCGCATCCAGCAGGTCCCGCGGCTCCCGCTGAGCACCAACGGCAAGCTGGACCGCACCGCCCTGCGCACCCTCGTGGCAGGCATCGGGCAGGAACGGGCGGCCGGATTCAGCCCGTCCGACGCCACCGAGACCGCCGTCGCCGCGCTCTGGCAGGAACTGCTCGGCGCACCGCCCGCATCGGCGGACCAGAACTTCTTCGACGCCGGAGGCCACTCCCTGCTCGCCGTGCGGCTCGCCAACCGGCTCGCGACGACGGCGGGCCGCCGCG
>NZ_JBEXPH010000385.1:0-3090 GCF_040611955.1 Streptomyces sp. NPDC006510
GGAACGGCATCGACCATGTCGAGATCGCCGTCGCCGAGTACGTCGACTGGTTCAACCAGCGAAGGCTCCACGGAGAGCTCGGGCATGTCCCACCCACCGAGTTCGAGGCACTTCACGCAACGACCGACGCCTCACTGACCCCCTGAAACCCAGCTATCTCACTGTCCACAAAACCCACTCATCCGCCGGGCATGGAGCACCCACCCCCGGCACACCCGCCGCCACCACTCCGAACAGCCTGTGTCGGCACGCCCCGGACGTCGGCCTCCGCGTGGCGGACGACCTGGGGCGTACCGTGCGGGGGCCCTGGTCAGCAGCGGGCCAGCACCGCCACCTCCCGGTCGAACCTCACCACCAGCCGGCCATCCGAAGTGACGGCCACCGCGTACACCTCCGCGGGAAACACCAACTCCGGTCCGACCGGCCGTCCGTGGCCAGGTCCCACACCCGCACTGTCTTGTCCCCGCTTCCGGTGACGGCGACCGGGCGGTCGTCCACCACCCCCGTCGCCACCGCCACCGGCTTCGTCTGATGGGCCTCAGTTTCTGCGGCCAGTCGTGGCGTATCGCCTGGCGCAGTTCCCTGCGCCGTAGACCTCGTCGGCGGCCACCCACGCGTACCTGGACCAGGCATACGGTCACGAGTTGTCGCTCGATGTCTACTGGATGTCTCCTGATCACGTCGCCGACCTGGTCGGCAAGGCCGGCCTGGTCATGACTCCACAAGTCTTGACGATTCCTCCGGCCCCTACAGGAACGATTGCGTAGGCTACCGATGTAGCCGACCGCTGTCGTCGGTGACAATCGGGGGACACACACCCCGTCCGGGCCCTCTTCGGTCACCATGTCGGCATCGAACGTTGCCGCCGACGCCGGAACAGTCACAAGCGACGACTGCAAGAAGGCATGAGTGCACGCCGAAGGACTCCGGGGCATGTCAGGCGGACCGAGGATGAAGGAAAGTATGTTGGTGAAGATCTCTGCTGCGCAGGCTGACGAGCTGATGGGCGGTCCCTGGTTCGACGGGTACACCAAGGTTGTCGACATGCACCAGGAGCTGGTCACAGTCGATGACTTCGACGTCGAGGCCCGGGCGGTCGCATACGACGACACCGAAATGGTGCTCTTCGGCGGCGGGCTCACTGTGCTGGGCACGCTCGATCTCAGCAGCGACGTACATTCGATCTTCGCCGTTCGAGGCGTGCTACGCGCACGGCGCTTGATCCTCGGGGACGCACTCCTCGTCGTTCAGGGCACGGTGGAGCTCGACGAATGGCTGTTCGGCCCTGAGAACGAAGGACTGTTCGCGATCAACAGCATGCAGATCGAGTCGTCGGAACAGGACGCCATGCTCGCGAACGTCCGAGCGCCTGTGATCGCCATGCTCGACCGCGAACGTTGTGAATTCGTGCTGCGCGAGCATGGTGAGCCGCGCGAGACCGGGCAACTAGTACCAGAGGTGCTCGACGGCGTCGACCTCGACCCGTATGTACGCCCGGAGCTGGTCTTGGGTGACAGGCTGCGTGAACGTCTCCTCGGTGGACAACCGGTCTTTCGCTGAGCCACACTCCACGGCAGGCTGCGGCACAGCGCGGATCAGTGGGGCAGTGTCGTGTCATCGATCCTGGCGAGGGGCAGCTCTCCGATCTGCGGATTCGTCAGTCTCGCTGATACTGGCCGCGCGCCTTTCTCGCCGAACTTGGCAGTGTCGGCAGGGCAGACACGCCACCCCCACCCGACACCCACCACACGATCGCGTAGCCAACTACGCAACGTCACTGACGAAGCCCCCCAGCAGCCCGAACGGACAAGACCCGCCCCAGACCCACAGTCCGCCCTTGCCTCACCAATTCGCGCGGCTTCTTAACTCCGCGGCATTGCTTGAACAGGCCGATCGTGCTCTCCATCAGGGCGTTGTCGTAGGCGTCGCCGACCGATCCGATCGAGGCGGCGATGCCGGCGGCGTCCAGATGCTCGGCGAGCCGGAAACTCGTGTATTGCGACCCGGCGTCGGAGTGATGGATCAACTCGCCTGGGCGGACTGGCTGTTGGTCGCGGTCGCGTTGCCAGATGGCCATCTCCAGGGCGTCCAGCACGAAGACCGTCTCCTTCACGGTGGCCGCGGACCAGCCGACGATCCGGCGGGAGAAGGTGTCCACGACGAACGCGACGTAGACGACGCCGGCCCAGGTCTTCACGTGGGTGAAGTCCGCGATCCAGCATCGGTTCGGGGCGGCGGCGACGAAGTCGCGGTCGACCAGATCGGGGGCCCGCTCGGCCTGGCCGCCGGGGAGCGTGGTGATGACGTGCTTGCCGCGCACCGCGCCGGCGATGCCGAGCTCGCGCATCAGGCGCTCGACGGTGCAGCGGGCCACGGCATGTCCCTGCCGGTTCAGCTCGCGCCAGATCTTCCTCGCGCCGTAGACGCGGTAGTTGGACGTGTAGACGTCCTGGATCCGCTCCTTGAGATCCTCGTCGCGCACGGAACGGGCTGAGGGAGTTTCGAGGCGTTTCTTGCAGGCGTAGTACGTGGAAGGGGCGATCTTGCAGTCGTGCTCGGTGAGCGTCCTGCAGATCGGCTCGACGCCGCCGAAGCGGTCCCGGTGCTCGTCGATGAACGCTACGAGCGAGTGTGTGGCCGGTCGAGCTCGGCCGCGAAGAAACTCGCCGCGGCCTTCAGGATCTCGTTGGCCCGCTTCAGCTCGGCGTTCTCCTTCTTCAACGCCTTGAGCTGGGCGGACTCCTCCGTCGTCGTCCCCGGACGTGTCCCCGCGTCGATCTCGTGCTGCTTCACCCAGTTCCGCAGCGTCTCGCGGGAACCGATGCCGAGCTTGTCCGCGACCGCCTGCAAGGCGGCCGTCTCGTTCGGGTGGTCGTCGCGCACCTCGGCGACCATGCGCACCGCACGACGGCGGAGCTCAAGCGGGTAACGGGAAGGTCGTGCCATGACTCAATCCTTACATGGAATCGAGCCTCCACTTGACCCGGGGCGGTTCACCGGCACGGCGGCGAGATCCCGGCGCAGGTCGGTGCTGGCAGACTCGGGGATGATCACGGTGGTGTGGCCGAGCGCGATCAGCTGGAAGAGCTG
>NZ_JBEXPH010000386.1:0-3032 GCF_040611955.1 Streptomyces sp. NPDC006510
GGCTCGGCGCCGGCCGGCAGGTGACCGTGGCCCAGTTGTTCGCCGCGCCCACGGTCGCCGCCTTCGCCGCCGAGCTGGCACGGGCGGTCGCCCTGCCCGCGCCCGCCGCCGCTTCCCCCATCCCGCGCCGCCCCCGGGTGCCGCGTCGTCCGCAACCCCAGACCCAGCCCAGCAGAAAGCAGGAGGAGTGGCAGTGGACCTCAGTGTGATGTTCTTCGGTGCGGACAGCACCACTGCCGGCGCGGCCCGGCACACCGAGACGTACGAGGACATCCTCGCCGTGGCCCGGACCGCCGACCGGCTCGGGTTCCACGCCGTCTGGACCCCCGAGCGCCACTTCCAGCAGGTGGGACAGGTCTTCCCCAGCCCGCCGGTGCTCGGCGCGGCACTCGCCGTCGCCACCGAACGGATCGGGATCCGCGCGGGCAGTGTCGTCCTGCCGCTGCACCACCCGCTGCGGGTGGCGGAGGACTGGGCCGTCGTGGACAACCTCTCGCACGGGCGGGTGGGCCTCTCCGTCGCCACCGGCTGGCACTCCAAGGACTTCACGCTGGCCCCCGAGCAGTACGCGGACCGCCGGCGGACCGCCCTGGAGACGATCCCCCGGCTGCGGTCGCTGTGGGCGGGCGAGCCCGCCGAGTACCCCGACGGCACGGGCACCCCGGTCTCCGTCACGCCCCAGCCCCGGCCCGTACAGGACACCCTGCCGCTGTGGGTCACCACGTCCGGCAATCCGGAGACCTGGGAGGCGGCCGGCCGGCTGCGGGCCGGAGTGCTCGGCGCGACCGTCGGGCAGAGCCGGGACGAGCTGGCCGAGAAGATCGCCCGCTACCGCACCGCCTGCGCCGCGGCCCCCGACCAGCGGGGCACCGACGCACACGGCCGGGTCACGCTGATGGCCCACACGTATGTCGGCACCGACGACGCCGAGGTCCGCCGGATGGCGGGCGCTCCGCTCAAGACCTATCTCGCCTCGTACGTCCGCCAGACCGCGGCCAACCGCTCCGCGGACGCCACGACCGCTGCGCTCACCGAGGAACAGACCGCGATGCTCGCGGACTTCGCCTTCGAGCGCTGTCTGAGCTGGGGCAGCCTGCTCGGCTCCCCCGGCCACTGCGCCAAGATGCTCGCCGATCTGGCGGAGCTGGGCGTCGACGAGGTCGCCTGCTTCATCGACTTCGGCATCGGACGGGACGACGTACTGGCCGGGCTGCACCGGCTGGCCGAACTGAAAGAGAACCTGTGATGAGCGCCCCCACCGTTTCGCGCACCGTCCCGGGTGCGGCATCCCCCTCCATGGCCGACCGGTTCGGCGCACTCGGCAGGGAGCAGCGGATCCGCCTGATGCGTCGCCTGCTGGAGGCGGGGCGGGCCCGCGAGATACCCGCCGTCATACCGCCGCGCGACCCGGCCCGCCGGGTGCCGCTCAGCCCCGCGCAGCACGACCTGTGGGTGTACGACTCGCTGTATCCCGGCACCCCCGCGCTCAACCTGTGCGCGGCCTACCACTTCGAGCGGCCCGTCGACCCGGCGCATCTGGAGGCGGCGCTGACGCTGATCCAGCGTCACCACGACATCCTGCGGACCCGGATCGTGACGGACCCCTCGGGCGAACTGCATGTCGAGTTCCGCGACGACGGGACCTTCGATCTGGAGCAGGAGGATCTGCGGGGCACCGGCAGGACGATCGACGAGGCCTTCGAGACCTTCCGCAGCCGCCCCTTCGATCTCGGCCGGGACAAGCTGATCCGGGCCCGGTTCGTCCGGGTCGGCGAACGGCGTTCCACGCTGATGCTGAGCCTGCACCACACCATCAGCGACTGGTGGTCGTTCGATGTGCTGCAGAACGAGTTCGCGCAGGCGTACGGCGCGCTGCGCGACGGTCTGGAGCCGCCGCTGACCCGGCCGGCCGTCCAGTACGCCGACTTCTCGGCCTGGCAGGACGAGCTGGCGGAATCCGGGGTCTTCGCGAGCCGGCTCGGCTTCTGGCGGCGCTATCTCGCCGACCCGCCCGGTCCGCTCACCGTGCCGGGCGGCACCGGCGGTGTCACCGGCGACGAGGGCATCGCGCAGATTCCCTTCCACATCGACGCGCCGACCACCGCCGCAGTGCGGGCCCTGGCCCGGGAGCGCGGCGCCTCCGTCTACGTCGTCCTCATGGCCGCCTTCGCGGTCCTGGCGCACCGGGTCAGCGGCGCCGACGACCTGGTGCTCGGCACCCCCATCGCCAACCGCGCGGCCAAGGGCCTCGACCAGGTCATCGGGTACGTCATGAACGCCGTGCCGACCCGCTGGAAGGTGACGCCGGAGAGGTCCTTCGCCGATGTGCTCGCCGGGTTCGCCGTCGACTTCCCGGATCTGATGGCCAACGCGGACGTGCCCGTCGGCCGGATCGTGTCGGCCGCCGCGCCCGAGCGCAGTGCGGGCCGGGCCCCGCTGTACCAGTGGGTGTTCATGCACCTGACGCAGCAGCCGAGCGTCTCGGTGATGAAGGAGTTCGCGGAGCCCGAGCGCATCCACACCGGCGGCGAGCACGACCTGGTCGGCGTGGTGAAGGACAGCGGTGACGGCATGGAGGGCAGCTTCGGGCTGCGTACCGACGTCTTCAGCACCGCGACGGTGGCCCGCTGGACGCAGTGCTACGTCGAGCTCCTGCGGCAGATCACCGCCGACCCGACCGCGCTCATCGGCGACATAGACCTGGTGCCGCCGGCCCTGCGCGGTCAGCTGCTCGCCGGTTCCACCGGGCCCACCGCCCCTGCCCCTCTCCCGCTGCCCGAGCTGGTGACCCGGCAGGCGGCCCGCACGCCGAACGCACCGGCCGTCGAGTCGCCGGAGCACACCCTGAGCTATGCCCAACTGGACGACCGGGTGGCCCGGCTGGCCGGCCACCTGGTGCGTCGCGGCGCCGGCCCGGGGCGGATCGTGGCCCTGGCCCTCGCCCGCGGCAGCGACTGGCCGGTGGCGGCGCTGGCCCTCCAGCGCGCCGGCGCCCCCTAACAGCCCGAGGACCCCGCCCACCCGGCCGAGCG
>NZ_JBEXPH010000387.1:0-2906 GCF_040611955.1 Streptomyces sp. NPDC006510
GGCGGCACCAGCCGCAGCCCCTCGTCCAGAACGTAGACCCGGTGGTTGTCCAGGGGCTCACCGATCGGGATCGCACCCGCGTAGTCCAACGGACGGTGAATGCGGTGAGTGGTGGCGAAGGTGGTCGTCTCCGTCGGACCGTAACCATTGACAACGGTGATGTCGGGGCAGTGGTCCATCACACGGCGCACCGCCTCCGGCGGCACCACATCACCACCCGCCCACACCTCACGGACCCCGGCGAACGCCTCCGGGGCCTCCTCCGCCATCACCCGGAACAGACCGGCCGTCAACCACAGCGAGCTGATCTCGCGCTCGGCCAGCAGACCTACCAGGGAACCGGGGTCGAGATAGCCCGGGGGTGCCACCACGACCGTGCCCCCGTTCAGCCACGGCACCCAGATCTCGTGTGTCGAGGCGTCGAAGGTGTGCGGCGAGTGGAAGAGCACCCGGGTGTGGTTGCCGTTGGCGTACATGCTCTGCGCGGCCAGGTCCGCCACATTGCGATGCGTGACCGCAACGCCCTTCGGCACACCCGTCGAGCCTGACGTGAACATCACGTACAGCCACTGGTCGGGATGGGCGTGGGGCGCCGGTGACGTCGACGGAAGGTGGGCGAATCCGGCGGTCCCGTCGAGCACGACGGTCTCGGCGGTGGTCCGGGCCGCGATCGGGTGATCGGCCAGCGCCCGGTCGGTGAGCAGGACCGGCGCCCCGGTCTCGGTGAGGATCCGGAGCAGACGGGTGTCGGGGTCCGCGGTGTTGAGCGGGGCGTAGACACCGCCGGCCTTGACCACCGCGAGGAGACCGGTGAGCAGGTCCGCCGACCGCTCCATCAGGAGTGCGACCACGCTCTCCGGCCGGACACCGAGGCCCACGAGGTGGCGGGCCAGCCGGTTGGTGTCCGCGTCCAGCTCCGCGTAGGTCAGCTCCCGGTCGCCGTCGACCAGGGCGATCGCGTCCGGGGTACGGGCGGCCTGTGCGGCGAACAGCTCCGCGAGGCCCGCACCGGAGGAGCCGGTGACCGCGCCGTTCCATCGCTCCAGGAGCTGGTGGCACTCGTCCGATCCGATGAACTCCAGCTCTCCGACGGGGATTTCGGGACGTTCGACGGCATCGCCCAGCAGCCGGACCAGTCGGGCGGTGACCGCCTCGACGGTGCCGGCGTCGTACAAATCGGTGGCGTACTCGACCCTGATGTCCAGCCCGCCGGGGCGGCCGTCCGCCGTGCGGTGCTCATGGAAGGAGAAGGTCAGGTCGAACTTGGAGATCTCCAGCGTGGTGAAGCCCGACTCGGCAGTGATTCCCGGGAGTTCGAGGGTGGGAGTGACTGCTTCCTGGAGGGTGAGGACCACCTGGAAGAGGGGGTGCCGGGCGGTGGAGCGCTCGGGGTTGAGGGTCTCCACCAGCCGGTCGAAGGGCAGGTCCTGGTGGGCCCAGGCCGCCAGGTCGGCCTCCCGGACCCGGGTCAGCAGCTCACGGAAGCTCGGGTCGCCCGTCAGATCCGTACGCAGCACCAGGGTGTTGACGAAGAAGCCGACCAGGTCGTCGAGGGACTGCTCCGAGCGGCCCGCGATGGGTGCACCGATCGGGATGTCCTCCCCCGCGCCGGAGCGGGACAGCGCGGTGGCGACGGCGGCCTGGGCCACCATGAACAGCGTGCTGCCGGTCTCCCTGGCCAGTCGCGTCAACGCGTCGTGCAGCTCCGCGGGGACGTGAACGCTGTGGGTGTTGCCCCGGTAGGTGGCGACTGCCGGGCGCGGACGGTCGGCCGGCAGGGTGGCCTCGTCGGGCAGCCCGTCCAGTGCGTGGTGCCAGAACTCGGCCTGCCTCTCCCCGTCCGCGGTGAGGAGTTCCTGCTGCCAGAGGGTGTAGTCGGCGTACTGGACCGGCAGCGGCTCCCAGGCGGGTGCGGTGCCCTCGGCGCGGGCCGTGTAGGCGGCTGCCAGGTCCCGCAGCAGCGGGGTGGTGGACCAGCCGTCGGAGGCGATGTGGTGCATCACCACCAGCAGGACGTGCTCCTGGTCCCCGAGTGCGAACAGGGCTGCTCGGACCGGCAGTTCGGATTCCAGGTCGAAGCTCCGGGCGGCCTGTGCCCCGAGCTGCGCCTCCAGCGTGGCCTCGGTCACCGCGACGACGGGCAGCTCCACCCGGACCTCGGCGGCCGGGAGCTGCCACTGGTGGGCGGCGTCGTCCGCCATGCCGAAGAGGGTGCGCAGCGACTCGTGCCGCACCACCAGGTCGGTGAGCGCGAGCTGGAGGGCCTGCTGGTCGAGTGCGCCGGTGAGGCGCAGGGCCAGCGGAATGTTGTACGTCGCCGAGGGCCCCTCCAGGTGGTGGAGGAACCACAGCCGCTGCTGGGCCGAGGAGAGCGGCACCCGCTCGGGCCTGACCGCTTCCCGGAGCGCGGGCCGCTGCACGGCTTCACCGCCCGCTTCCACGTACTCGGCCAGCGAAGCCACCGTCGGGCCCTGGAAGAGGTCCCGGACGGTGATCTGGACGCCGAAGGCCTGCCGGATGCGGCTGATGAGGCGGGTGGCGAGCAGGGAGTGCCCGCCGAGGTTGAAGAAGTGGTCGTCGATGGTGACCGACGGCAGCCCAAGCACCTCCGCGAAGAGGCCGCACAGGACCTCCTCGACCGGCCCACGGGGTGTGCGCCCGGTGGCGGCGTCGTTGCCGAACTGCGGGGCGGGCAGGGCGCGTCGGTCGACCTTGCCGTTGACGGTGAGCGGGATCTCGTCGAGGACGACGAAGGCTGACGGGACCATGTACTCCGGGAGTGCGCCGACGAGCTCACGACGCACCGTCTCGGTGTCGATGCGGGCGCCGTCGGCGGCGACGAGGTAGGCGGCGAGCCGCTTGTCGCCGGGCCGGTCCTCCCGGACCACGACGGTCGCCTGGCCCAC
>NZ_JBEXPH010000388.1:0-2872 GCF_040611955.1 Streptomyces sp. NPDC006510
CGACAGCCGGGCCACCAGCATTCCCACGACCAACCCGCAACAGCGAAACGGCCCGACGGAAGAACCGACGGACCGTCATGCAAGATCGAGGCTAGCTGACCCTGCGAAGATGCCAGCATGGGAACTCGCGATCTCGACCGCCTCGCGTCACGCGTGAAGGCGCGCCGACTGGAGCTATACCCCTCCCGCCTCACGGCGGCCGAGGCTGTCGGTATTTCCAAAGACACGTGGCGGCGCGT
This sequence comes from Streptomyces sp. NPDC006510, assembly GCF_040611955.1. NCBI lineage: Bacteria > Bacillati > Actinomycetota > Actinomycetes > Kitasatosporales > Streptomycetaceae > Streptomyces > Streptomyces sp. NPDC006510. Next base: position 240 of record NZ_JBEXPH010000388.1, read on the forward strand.
CGAGGAAGGGTTGGATGCGCGCGAGTTGACCTATGCAAAAATCGATCGGGCGCTCGGTTGGGCTCCGGGAAGTTGTGTCGCCGTCGCCAACGGCGGGGAGCCTGTCCTTGTCGACGTGCCCCATGGTGACCAGCCTGCGCCGGGCGAGTCGAGTGGTGCCGGCCTGAGCCCGGAGGTCGTGCGAAAGGCGACGTTCGAGGCGGCCAGGCGGACGATGCCGAACGCCGCGATCGGCGACCTGGATGCGTTCAGTGAAGAGCTAGTCGAGATCCTGCGGAGGGGTGGTGACGTGTCGGAGTGAAGTGCGGGTGAAGATGTCCGGCCGCGCAACCGTTTGGCCGTTACCGGATTATGATATTCGGGGTTGAGGATTCCTCACGCTTCCCCTGACGCACGCTCGTTCGGCATGCCACTCCGACCATGACCACCCGGGGAGGTCTCCGTACGGGAGCTGGGGGGACCGGTGGGAAACGTCATCAGCCTAGAGCTGGGGCCGCAGGACAGCCCAAGTAGCAGGAGAGGTGGTGTGTGTCCTGTCCTCCAAAGTCACCCAAGATCGCGGCCTCCGGGAACGCGCGAGGCGGTTCACGAAGCCGCAGGGACTTGACTGCTCGTCATGTCGCAGTTGCCTCATTGGGCAAACGCAATAGGGCAGGCAGTCTGAGGTGCCGGTGGAGGGGATGCTAGCCAGCACCCCGCGCACCACTCATCAATCATCGGTGGGATGACAGGTGCCCTACATAGAAGTGCGCGGAAACAGTATCCGCGTGAAGTGGTGGAGCGGCGAGTACAAGCTCGACGCTGATGGAAAACCGACGAAGAAGAAGCGGTACGAGTCCGCCAGCGGCCCCGAGCCCGGCGTGCCATTCCAGGACGAGAGCGAGGCGTACACCTACGGCCTCGACCGAGAGTCCGACGTCCGCAACAAGCGCAACCGCCGCATGGCGGGTGACGCTATGAACATGGCGGTCTACATCGACCGCTGGTTCAAGGATGCCGACCTGCGGGCCAACTCGAACAGGACCAATGCGTCGCGGCTGAACGCGGTGATCAAACCGTACTGGGCGCAGTGGAACGTCGAAGAGATCACGCCGCTCGAGTACGACGCCTTCCGTAACTACGTGACCGGCAAGTACTCGGAAAACTACAGCAAGAGCATCCTCGGGCTTTTCAAGATGCTGATGGACGATGCGGTGGTGAAGTACAGGCTGCGCGAAGAAAGCCCGATCGTGGAACAGCGTCGCCGCGGCCGGTACAAGCGAAAGCAGACCCGCCGCGTCAAGCGCAAGCTGTCCATCCAGTCCGTGCACCAGCTGGCCGTGAACGCCCACACGTTGTGGGGCTTCGCCGGCTGGGCGTACATCTGGACGGTGGCTTTCACCGGTGCCCGCCCTCCTGGCGAGATGTTCGGCCTCCAGCGGGGCTACTCGTCGCCCTACTGGCCCGCCTCCGAGCCTGATGACGAAGTGCGCGAGGAAGCCGAGCAACGGTACGAGGCGATGCACGCGATGCGGGTGCAGTATCAGACGTACGTCGCGGACAAACAGCACGTGCTGGCAGCTCCGAAGTACGACTCATGGAGGACACTGGTGATGCCGCCCTTCCTCCATGAGATGCACGAGGCTCTGCTGGCGTCTCGTGAGAAGCCGTGGACGTTTCTGTCTGTCACGGGGAAGCCGCTTCTGGGGACGGATTTTGATCGGGACTACTGGTACCCGATGCGGGACGGCGCCGAGAAACGGGACTCCGGGCCGCGGTATGCGCGGTGGGCGCGGCCCGCGATGCCGGCGGTCCCGGAGATGGCCGGGCAGGACATCTACCGACTGCGCCACTGGCACAAGGCGAAGCTGGATGAGCCGGGGGACATTCCACGCGTGGCGGTGGAGGCCCGAATGGGGCATGAGCTTCCGGGTGTGGAGGGTGTGTACAGCGAGGTGACGGTCGGGATGGAGGAGAGGATTGGGGAATACCTTCAGCGTGTGTGGGAGAAAGAAGTAGTGGGTGCGGGGTTGTGGACGCCTCTTTTTCCCATGCCGCTCCCAGATGGCCTGCACGATGCTGCTCCGCCCCTGTTCAGCGGCCTACCAGTCCTGGAGTACGAATGATCGTCTGGATCAACGGTGCGTTCGGCGCGGGCAAGACGAGCGCCGCGCGTGAACTGATCGATCTGATCCCGAACAGCACCTTCTACGACCCCGAACTCATCGGCGGGGAGCTGCGGCGGCTGCTGCCCCAGAAGAGACTCGCCGAGGTGACGGACTTCCAGGACCTGCCGATCTGGCGGCGCCTGGTGGTGGACACCGCGGCGGCCCTGCTCGCCGAAGTGCCCGGTGTGCTGGTGGTGCCGATGACTCTGCTGCGACAGGAGTACCGCGACGAGATCTTCGGAGGGCTGGCCTCCCGGCGCATCGCGGTGCGCCATGTCCTGCTCTCACCTGAGGAAACGATCCTGCGCCAACGGATCGCCGACCGCGAGGAGTATCCCGACGACCCGGAGCACAGCGAACGGGTGCGACAGTGGGCCTACCAGCACATCGAGCCCTACCGGGCGGCGCTCGGCTGGCTCGGCCGGGATGCCCACGTCATCGACTCCGGCGCGCTCACCCCGCACGGGACGGCCCAGCGCATCGCCG
>NZ_JBEXPH010000389.1:0-2864 GCF_040611955.1 Streptomyces sp. NPDC006510
ACCACCACAGCCACCCGGCCCACACCCGGATGCCCCGCAAGCACCGACTCGATCTCACCCGGCTCAATACGGAAACCACGCACCTTCACCTGGTCATCCGCACGACCCAGATACTCCAACTCCCCACCCACCGACCACCGCACCACATCACCCGTGCGATACATCCGCCCACCGGCACCACCGAACGGATCCGCCACGAACCGACCCGCCGACAACCCCGCCCGGCCCAAATACCCCCGGGCCAGTCCGGGACCGGCGATGTAGAGCTCTCCCGACACCCCGGGGGGCACGGGGCGCAGACCTGCGTCCAGGACGTATACCCGGCGGTTGGTGATCGGTCGGCCGATCGGCGGGACGCGTTCCGTGGTGCGGTCCCCGGAGAACCAGGCCGTCGAGTAGACGGTCGCCTCCGTCGGGCCGTAGATGTTGGCGACCTCGGTGCCCGGCATGGCCCGCCGGATGTCCTGCATCAGCCGGGCGGGCAGGGCCTCGCCCGCCAGGACCACCAGGTCCGCGCGTGCCGCGAGGCCGCCGTGGGTCAGCAGCTGGTCGAAGGCGGACGGTACGGCGCTGATGAGGGTGCCCGACCAGGTGTCGTACGGCGCCTCGGTGAGCGCGAGCACATCTCGCACGACCTCGACGGAGCCGCCCGACAGGAGTGGCCCGAAGATCTCGAAGACCGATACGTCGAAGTTGAGCGAGGTGGCGAACAGAACCCTCGACAGCCGCTCGCGCCCGATCCCGGCCGCCGCCCAGGCCGCGAAGCCGACCACGCTCTCGTGGCTGACGACCACGCCCTTCGGGCGGCCGGTGGAGCCGGAGGTGTAGATGACGTAGGCCGGGTTGGCGGGCCGCAGCGGCCGGACCCGGTCGACGTCCGTGGGGGCGGTTGCGGGAAAGCGGCTCAGTTCGGCGGTGACGTCCTCGGTGTCCAGGAGGAGTCGCGGGGTGCCGGTGTCCGGCAGGCCGGCGGCCACCTCGGACGTGGTCAGGACCAGTACCGGAGCCGCGTCCTCCAGCAGGAACTCGATCCGCTCCGCCGGGTACCCCGGGTCGACCGGCAGATACGCGGCCCCCGACTTGAGGACGGCGAGGACGGCGACGAGCAGATCGGCCGAGCGGGTCAGGGCGATGGCGACGAACTGCTCGGGGGCCGCGCCCCGTTGGATGAGCAGCCGGGCCAGGCGGCCGGCCCGCTCGTCCAGCTCGGCGTAGGACAGTTCGGTGCCCTGGAACGTCACCGCGACGGAGTCGGGGGTGCGTGCGGCCTGCTGCTGGAACGCGTCGGCCAGGGTGCCCGCGGGCACGGGGGCGACGGTGTCGTTCCAGTCGACGAGGATGCGCTCGCGCTCCGGTGCCGGGAGCAGGTCGATGCGGCCGACCGGCTGTGCCGGGTCGTCGACGACGGCGTCGAGCACGGAGAGCAGCCCGGCGAGGACCCGTTCGGCGCGGTCCCGGTCGATGACACCAGGCCGGTAGCCGAGGCGCAGTTGCAGCCGGTCCCCGGGGACGGCGATCAGGGTGAGCGGGTAGTGGGTGGTGTCGCCGCCGTCGACGCCGGTGACACGCAGCCGGCCGTCCGCGCTGCCCAGGTCGAGCGCGTCGATCGGGTAGTTCTCGAACACCGCGATGGAGTCGAAGAGTTCGCCGTGTCCGGCGAGCCGTTGCACGTCGGCGAGGCGGACGTGCTGGTGCGGCATCAGTCGGGCCTGCTCGTCCTGCACCGCTTCGAAGAGGCCGGAGAGGCTGTCGGCGGGGCGTACTCGCACCCGTACGGGCAGGGTGTTGATGAACAGGCCGACCATGTCCTCGATGCCGGGAAGGTCGGCCGGGCGGCCGGAGACGGTGGCGCCGAACACCACGTCCTGGCGGCCGGTGAGCCGCCCGAGCACCAGGCCCCAGCAGCCCTGCACCACCGTGTTGAGCGTGATGCCCAGTGCGCGGGCCCGCGCGCTCACGGCCTCGGTGCGTTCCGTGGAGAGCTCGATCCGGATCTGCTCGGGTGCGGCGGTGTCCGCGTCGTCGCGGGCGGGTGCGAGCAGGGTGGGCTCTTCGAGTCCGGCGAGCGCCTCGCGCCAGGCTTCTTCGGCGGCCGTGCGGTCCTGCCGGGAGAGCCAGCCGAGGTGGTCGCGGAACGGGGTGACGCGGGGCAGGGCGGTGCTGTCGGCCCCGTCCGCGTACAGCGTGAAGAGCTCGCGCACCAGCACGGCCGTCGACCAGCCGTCGAGCAGCAGGTGGTCGTAGGTGAGGACGAGCCGGTGGTGGCGGTCGGCGAGGCGGAGTGCGGTGAAGCGCAGGAGGGGCGGGGCGGCCGGGTCGAAGCGGCGGGCCCGGTCCTCGTCGAGGGTCCGGGCGACCGCAGCGTCACGCCGCTCGAGGTCCAGGCCGGTGAAGTCCTGTTCGGCCCAGGGCAGGGGGACGTCGGCGGCGATCACCTGGACGGGGGCGTCGAGCCCCTCGTGGACGAACGCCGCACGCAGCCCGGCGTGCCGGTTCAGGAGGGTTTCGGCGGCACGGCGCATGGCCGGTCCGTCGAAGTCGCCTTCGAGGTCGAGCACGATCTGAACGGTGTATGCGTCCGAGCTCGCGTCCTCGTCGAGGGCGTGGAAGTGGAGTCCTTCCTGGAGGGGTGAGAGCGGGAGTACGTCGGTCAGCCCCGGATACACGGCCTCCAGGGACTCGATCTCGTCCTGCGTGACGTCCACGAGCGGAACGTCGGACGGGGTCAGACCACCCGCGCCCGGCAACCGCGCCTCATCGACCAACGACTCCAGGACCCGCACCCACTCACGGGCCAGCTCCTCCACCTCACCCTCACCGAACAACCCACCCGGCCACGCCCACACCGCCGACAACACCGAACC
>NZ_JBEXPH010000390.1:0-2858 GCF_040611955.1 Streptomyces sp. NPDC006510
CAGTACCGGCCCGACACCCTCGACGGCTTCATAGCCGGCACCGGCCTGGCCGTCGACACCCCAACGTCACCCTAGCCAGCCGAAGTCAGTAACGCAGCACCAGCACGGCCCGGTCCTTGGGCGATAGCTGGGCCAGGGCCGCGAGCAGTGCCACGCGCAGGGCCGGGTCGCCATGAACGTCCAACGCACTGTCGGGCACCGCCTCGACGGGCCGCTCCGTGCTGCGCCGCAGCCGCCGTTGCGAGAGATGGACGCGGACCAGGACGGTGCGGACGTAGGCGTCCCGGCTGTCCGCGCGCCGCACTCGTCCCCAGGAGGCGAAGGCCCTGGCCAGCGCCGTCTGCACCAGATCCTCCGCCTGGTACCAGTCCCCGCCGGTCAGCAGCAGCGCCGTACGGAAGAGCCAGGGGCCGGCCGTGCTCGCGAACTCCTGGAACTCCGCCAGCCGGTCGTCGTGTCTGCCGCCGAACGCGCCCATGCGATCCGTGTCCTCCCCTTCCGGCCGCGCTCTCGCGAACCGCTCTCACCCCTAAGCCTCGATTCACCGACGTGGTTTCGAAATGATCTACGAGGGTTTTTGGGGCGGGGCCTCGGACTGTCAGCTGAGTGCGGACAGGGTGTATCCGCTGGTCTGCCCAGCTTTTCCACGATTCGGCTTGGGTCGGGCCCTGGCGGGCGGGGTGGGGAGTGGCGTCAGGTTGTCTCGGGCGGCGCGTGGACGGTGGCAAACAGTTGTGCCCACGCGTCTTGCCAGGGCCATCGCTGCGGTAGGTGCAGGGTGCGGCGCCGGGCGGAGCGGGCGATCCGGGCGGGAACGTGGACCAGGTGAGCGCGCAGGGTGGCGGTGGTGGCCTTGGCGTGGAAGGCGCCGGCCAGAGCGCCTGCGGCGCGCAGCAGGTTGTAGGCCATCGCCCACAGGGTCAGCCAGGCGGCGTTGGCGTGGAAGTGTGCCGAGGGCAGGTGGGCCAGGGCGGAGGCTTTGCTGTCGGCGATGACCTGCTCGACGACGGCGTGGTGGCGGTGTTCCCGCTCGGCCTGGAGGGTTGGGGCGGGGTTGTCGGTGAAGAACGGGTGGTGGCGCCAGATGGGGAACAGCTCGCCCTGCTCGCCGGTGGTGAGCGGTTTGGCCAGGTCGCGTACCCGGCGCACGGTCAGCCGGGCCGTTACCTGCTCGCTCTTCTTGCGCCCGGTGAACGCGGTGTATGCGGGGATCTCGGCGACTTCGGCGTCGGAGATGAGTTCTCCGGTCTCTGGGTCGGGGACTGCGGTGGGGTAGGTGATCTGCTGCCACGTGGTGTCGGGGATGGCGGCGACGGCCCGCTTGATGGAGGGGTTCATGCCCGTGGTGATCGAGAAGTGGGCGCCGTTGCGGCGGCAGGCGGCGATGACCCCGGCGTTGTAGAACTGGGAGTCCGCGCGCAGGACGCGTAGGCCGGTGCAGCCGGCCTCGGCCGCGGTGGCCAGGGCCTCGGCGGCGAATTTCGGGGCGCCGCGGGAGTCGGCTGCCTTGCCGCGGCGCATCCGCACGGTGGCGATCACCGGCCGGGAGGTGGGGGTGCAGATCGTGGAGAGCAGGGGGTGCAGGGTGCGGATGCCCTTGAACCGGCCGTACTCGGCGCCCTGCTTGGTGCGGCCGTAGACCCGTTTGTGGGTGGAGTCGACGTCGATGAACGCCTTCTCGCCCGAGCCGGGCAGCAGCGGGGTGTGCGCGGTCAGCGCACCGAGGAACCTGCGGTGCACCGCGTGCAGTTGGAGGGCGTGACCGTGGGTGAACGCGCGGAGGAACGTGCCCAGTGTGGACGGGGCACGGACCTCTCGGAACACGGTCGGCATCGCACCGTGGCGCAGCATGTCCAGGTCATCGATGCTGTCGGCTCCTGCGGCCATGCCTGCCACGATGCTGGTGACCTTGACGTCGGCTGCTGCACCCGCACCGTTTGCCGCCCCGGTCAGCATCACCTTCTCCGACACCAGGCGCGAAAGCCCGCACCGTTCGGCCAGCCGCATCACCCGGACCAGCCCGGCATCCGCGATGAGATTCTGATCGTCGAACGCGGCCGACACCGCCGAAGCGGCATGGGAAGATTACATCTCGCGGGTGCTCTCCTGCTCTGTGGATATGGAACCGTAGGAAGTCCCATCGTCCCAGCTCAGAGGGCATCCGCGCCTTCATGTCCAAGCCCTGGACCGGCTGTTCATCGGTGGATCAAGGCTTAGTGTGGGGCCGTGACTACGCCCTCCGAGGACGCTGCCGAACCCGCGCCTGTGCCGGTTCGGGTCGTGCTGCCCGCCGATCCCCTGCTCGGGACCGAGCAGCAGGAAGTCGTGGCGCGGCTGTGGAGGCGGCGGCAAACGGAGACGGGCTGGGTCTACCTTGTGGTGGGGTTGCCGTCGTTCCGAGATCGAGAGGACGGCGGTGTGGAGGCGGCGGAGTACCGGGTGTGGGTGCGCGCCCCCGAACACGTACGGCCGGTCGACGGCGTCGACTACGACCAGGTCGTCACCGAGAAGCTGGAGCGGTCACCGCAGGCGGTGGTCCGTGAGGTCCTCGGGGAGCGCCGGCCTTCGGGGTGGCTGCTTGGGAAGGTGCGCGACGGCTGCGGCCCGGCCCGCTCTGTCCTGCACGCACCGGACTGCGAGGAAGCACCGGCGGGAGCGCCGCTGCTTGATGTGGACCGCGCCCTGGACGCGGCAGAGCATCCGGGCACCCGGCTGTGCACGCTGTGCGGAGCCGCGCAGGAGCTGACGCCTCTGCTCCGCGGCTTCGACCACATCACCGACTCCGCCCCCGACGACTCCTGACCCCGGCCGCCGCACCGTCGGCGGCGCTGGCGCGGCGGCCGTGCCCGGCGCGCAAC
>NZ_JBEXPH010000391.1:0-2779 GCF_040611955.1 Streptomyces sp. NPDC006510
CGCACGGTGCGGCCGGCCGGCGAGAGGCGGACCGCGGCCGAGGAGAGCCGCTCGGCGGCCACCTCGGCGAGCAGGGCGGCCGGTTCGGCCCGGCCGACGACGCGCACGACGCCGAAGGCGGTGCCGGGCAGTGCTGCGCGCAGCGAGGTGTCGAACCCGCCCAGGGCCTCCGCCACGGCGCCCTCGGGCACCAGCACCTGGATCCGCGCGGCGGCACGGGAGGCCGTCATGGCCCGGACGAGGAGGAAGACCGAATCGATGCCCAGGTCCGGGCGTTCGGGCCGGAGCAGCGGCCACTGGTGCACGATCCGGTCCGCGCCGGTGGCCAACAGCCGTACGTAGTCCTCGGCCTCACCCGGGCGGATGGTGACGGTGGAGCCCTCGTCGGCGTACGCGGATCCGGCTCGTACGGTGACGGCGCCGGGGACCGGCAGGTCTCCGAAGACCAGCACCCGGCCCGGGTGCGGTGCGGCGGGCGGCACGGGCTCGGCCACCCAGGAGGCCGTGAACAGGCTGACGGGCGCCGGGACGGCAGCGGTCGCAGTCGCGGTCGCGGTCGCGGTCGCCGGGACCGTCGCCTGCTCGGCGGCGGGCGCTCCGTCGGTGAACCAGTAGCGGTCCGCGGCGAAGGGGTACGACGGCAGCGATCGCAGCCGCGGCTTCCAATCCCACCGGGCGGACCAGTCGACCGCCGCGCCGCGCACCCACGCGGCGGCGGTCTCCTCGTCGCCGTGCCCGTCGAACGGCGTCCGGTCGGCGTGCCGTTCGACGCGTCCCCGGTGGACGCCGGAGAGGTCCCCGTCGAGGAAGCGGCGGAGGGTGTCCACCGCCTGTTCCCCCGAGTCCGCGACGAACGCCAGGCGTTCGGCGTGTTCCGCCCGGCCGGCCTGAAGGGTGTGGGCGGTTCCGGCGAGGTCGTGCTCCCAGGTTTCCCGGGTGCCGAGGAGGGACAGCGCCATGGCTTTCAGCCGCTCCGGATCGCGGGCCGAGAGGACGAACACGGCCGGCGAGGAGTGCCCGGCCGGAGGCTCGTCGGCCGGGTACTCCTCCAGCACGACGTGGGCGTTGACCCCGCCGTAGCCGAAGGAGCTGACCCCGGCGCGGCGCGGGACACCCGGCGCGACGGGCCTCCAGTCCCGGGCCTCGACCGCGATCTCGCAGGCCGTGCCCTCCAGCGCCAGGTGGGCATTGAGTTCCGGACCGTGGGGGTCGCCGGTGATCCGCCCGTGGCGCATCGACAGCAGTACGCGCAGTACGGCGGCGATGCCCGCCGCCGGTTCGAGGTGGCCGATGGAGTTCTTCAGGGCTCCCAGGGCGCAGTGCGGGGCGGCCGGGGCCGGGTGGCCCCAGTCGCGGTAGAGCTCGGTGAAGGCCTGGCGCAGGCCGTTGGTCTCGGCGGGGTCGCCGATGACCGTGCCGGTGCCGTGGGTCTCGATGTACCCGATGGTCGCCGGGTCGACGCCCGCCTCGCGGTGGGCGCGCACGATCACCTCGGCCTGGCCGCGCGGGTTCGGCGCGGTCAGCGAGTTGGAGCGTCCGCCGTGGTTGACGGCGGTGCCGCGCAGGACGGCGAGTACCGGGTTGCCGTCGGCGCGGGCCCGGCTGAGCCGCTTGAGCACGACGGCCCCGACGCCCTCGCCGCGTACGTACCCGGCGGCGTCCCGGTCGAAGGCCCGGCCCACCCCGTCGGGGCTGAGCATGCCCGCCCGTTCGAGGGAGGCGAAGGTGACCGGGGACAGCATGAGGCTGACACCGCCCGCGACGACCGTGTCGCAGTGTCCGAGCCGCAGGGCCTCCGCGGCGCGGTGCAGGGCCACCAGGGAGCTGGAGCAGGCCGTGTCGACGGGTTCGCTGGGACCGCGGAGGTCGAGGTGGTAGGAGATGCGGTTGGCCAGCATGGAGGGGGTCAGGCCGGTCGAGGAGTAGGCGTCGGTGGCCGTGTGCGAGCGCTGTACGAGCTCGGCGTACTCGGACGCTCCGACGCCGACGAACAGTCCGGTGTCGGTGCCGGCGAGCCGGGTCGGGTCGATGCCCGCGTGCTCCAGCGCCGACCAGACGGTGCTCAGCAGCAGCCGCTGACGGGGATCCATCCAGCGGGCCTCGCGTGGCGAGATGCCGAAGAACAGCGGGTCGAAGCGGTCGATGCCCGGCATGAAGCCGGCCCGGGTGATCCGGGTCCGGTCGGGGTACAGGGCCGGGTCCCCGTAGTGGGCCTGGCTGTCCCAGCGGTCGGCGGGCACCTCGGAGAAGAGATCGCCGCCCTTCTGGAGGGCCGCCCAGAACTCGTCCAGGTCGCGTGCGCCGGGCAGGATGCCGGCCATGCCGACGATCACGACGGGATCGTCCTCGGCCGTCCGGTCCGCCGTGGGGCCGGCCGGGAGGGTCAGGGCGGTGTCCGGGTGCTCGCTCTCCAGCCACGAGGCGAGTGCGAGGGGCGTGGGCGTGGCGAGCAGTTGGTCGGGGCCGACGGGCACGCCGAAGGCGTTGGAGACCTCGTCGGCGAGCCGGATCAGGCCGAGGGAGTCCAGGCCGTGGTCGTGGAAGGAGCCCGCCGGGTCGAGGTCGGCGGGTGCGTAGCCGCTGGCCGTACCCAGCAGGGCCAGGACGGTGTCCCGGAGCAGGGCGCCGCGGGCGACGCCGGCCGGGGCCTCGGCGGCCGTCGCGGCCACGGCGGCGCGCGGCGCGGGCCGTGGCCTCGTACGTTTCGGAGGGCTGCCGGGGGCTACTTCATGCCCGCGGTGGCGATGCCCTGGGTGAAGTGCCGCTGGAGCGCGATGAA
>NZ_JBEXPH010000392.1:0-2774 GCF_040611955.1 Streptomyces sp. NPDC006510
TCCTACTACTTCAGGACGCGGCAGGCGCTGCTGCAGGCGGCCGTGGAACGGCTCGCCGAGGCGGACATCGCAGATGCCGCCGCGCTGCCGACGACGGGCACCACTTCAGCGGAGAACCTTGCCGATATGACGGTGGCCTACCTGGAGCACTGGGGGACCCAGGGACGCGTGCGCACGCTCGCCCGCCACGAACTCGCCCTGGAGGCCACGCGCAGACCCGAACTGCGGGCGGTACTGAAGACCGCGGCCGGGCACGTACGACAGCCGGTCGTCGACCTGCTTGCCGCGGCCGGTGTCCCCGAGCCGGAGCAGCGAGCGAAAACACTCATTGCCTCCATCGACGGTCTGCTCTTCGAGCACCTGGCCGGCCCGGACGGACTCGACCTCGACCCGGCCGAACTCCGTACCGCGCTGCTGAGCCTGTTGCACACCTTCACCGACTGACCACCGAGCTGCCGTCCATAGGGCGGAATCTGCCGCAAGACGGCTCCAGAACCCGGCAACAACCCAAAAGCACATCGGAAGCAGGCCACGCATGCCCAGCCCGGTACGCACCCAATCCACCTGGGCGCCTGCGCCGTTGTCCACGAAGGCGGTCACCCAGTGCCCGCACCCGGCCGCACACACTGCTCGATCTGCAGATGAGTGCCATGAGCATCGCCTGCCGGAGCGGCGCCGCGTGCCGTGCACGTGCGCCCGACTCGCCGGGCGGGGCGGCGGCGGAACTGGGCGCCGAGGGTCCGTGGCCCGTGCCGATGAATGGAAGTGTATGTCCGGCCACCTGCATCACCGGAGTGTGACTTCGCTCGGACCGTTGAACGGTGCCAACGACAGCACGGTCTTCGGCGTCCGCAGCTCCTCGTTCTCCGCGAACAGCTTCCGCGCCGCATCGAAGGGAACGTCGTCGCACACCACCAGCGAGACCTGGTCGTACAGTTCACGGGTCGCGTCCGTCATCTTCCTGTCTCCGCCCGCTCCCGCCCCCCAGGTGTCCCACAGCAGCGTCTCCACCTTGTTCAGTGCCGCGAGATCGATCCGCATGTCGTGCGCCACGAACCACTCCCCGAACATCCCTTCCTCCTCCGGGAGGCGGAGCCCGAAAGTCTTTGGGTCCGCATCGTGTGCTCGGATGGCCTGCCATGCCTTACCCGCGACCAGAAAACGGTTGCGCGGCACGTCCATCGGGTCGAAGTCCACCTTCAACGTGGCGCTGACCACCGGGTCGGCCAGCTGCGGATCGGCGAACAGCCAGCCCGCTCGTTGCCCCAGTACTCGGTGACCACGTGGTCATCGTTGAATCCATCCGAGCCGAAGTAGTCGGCGAACCCGGACCGCAGGCGGGCGGGTATCCCCGCGTGGCGCAGGAACGAGCAGTACAGCAGCGCGAAGTCGCGGCACACGCCGACGAACCGGTCACCGACCTCGCGCCGCTGCGTCAGCGGGGCGTCGTTCCGCTCAATGATGATCCGGAAGATGTCATCGAAGTAGCGTGTCTCGGCGTCGTTGTGCAGGCGATCCTGCGTGATGACATGACGGAACGGTTCACCTTCCAGACGGTGGACCATCAGATCTCGGGCTGCACGGGCAAGGTGAGCCGGATCATCCGGCAGGCCGGCGTAGAGCCGGCCGAGGCCGCTGGGATCGGAGAAAGCACTCTGCGCGGCATAAAAGGTGGCGGCGTCCTGTGCGAGGAGAGCAGATGGCATGGCTGGACCCCTAAAGGCATCGGTCATATGCTCGATTTCTGGGCCGGTGCACCTCACCGTGCCAAAATCTCCCCGTAATTGTCCAGATGCACCGCCCGGTCGGTGCGCGACCAGCCTCCGGAGGGTACTTGGGCAGCAGTCCCCGTTGGCCGGGGTCGAAACGGTGGTGGTGGCCGGTGATTCCATCATGACCTCCTACTGAAAGGACTTGGTAGTCCGACCAAGGGGCGAGGGATTCCGGATCTCCTTAAGACCGGAGGAAGGGCCAGCGCCGCGTTGCGGGTTGGTCTCCTCCGGGAAGAGCCGGGGAAGTGGCCGTCGTACGGCGGTGCTGACACGGGTGACTGGTCCGGTCGTCACATTTCGCGTAACCCGCGTCTCGGGGCTGGTGACGGCCGTCGCGGACTGTCTGCCTGCCGACGGCGCCCGGTACATGGCGGCGGGGCGGACCGTGGCGCGCCACGGAGAGGACGCGCTCCTGACGGAAGCCCATACGAGGACGGGCACGCGGCAGGAGGAGTGGGCCGATACCTTCCAATGCCGGGCTTCCAACGGCGCTTTGGCACGTCAGCCACAGCGACAGCAACGAGCACCCTGGCGCACTGGCCATCGTGCAGCTGGGTGTCAGATCGGGAGGCGTCTGGGATCACCGACAGCACGGCCGACCCCGGCAGGCTCACCGGTGAGGGCGGTGGCCGCCCTTCCGGTCACGGGAAGCAAAGACCACGGGACCGATGGTCGCACCCGCTCGGCCGCCGACGCAAACCGCGTAACGGAACGGTACCACCCACGCCGCGCCGCACAGATGTTGCGGTGAGTGATCTCCGGGGCGTATCGCGGCTGGACGCGTCGGCTTCGGTGACCGGTTGGCGGGCGTAGGGGAATGTCCCGCTGTCGTGGGTGGTTGCAGTCGGTTGATACAGCTGTGAGAGACGGGATTGCGCGCGTGAAGATCGGTGACATCGAGGTTCTCCCGGTGATGGACGGGGTGGGGGTCGAGGTCGCGGCGGACATCCTGTCCCGTCCCGGTGTGGACGACCCGTGGGCTTGCCACACCGAGCACCGGGA
>NZ_JBEXPH010000393.1:0-2771 GCF_040611955.1 Streptomyces sp. NPDC006510
GTGTCGGTGCTCTTGCCCACGAGCGAGGACAGCAGCTCGACCATGGTCGCGTTGACCGTGCGCTGCTCGTCGATGAAGCCGTCGATCTTCCGCTCCAGACCGTCCAGACGCTGGGTCACGTGGCCGCTGAGGTTCTCGACCTTCTGGTCCAGGTTCCCGACCTGCAGGCGCACCGCGGTGAGGTCGGACTTGATGATCCCGAACTCGCGGGAGTCCTGAGCCGAGCCCTCTTCGAAGCGCCGGGTCAGGGCAGCGAGCTCGCTGTGAGCGATGGGGTCCTCGGGCACGCGGGTACTCCTGCCAGATCACAAAAACCGCAGATAAGAGGACTCCACGATATCGCGCCCACACCCCGCGCCGTCCTCGTTCCACGTGCCCGCGGCCATCCGCCGCCAGCCATATCGGCCCATGGCTGGCCGATCATCTCGCTGACACGGCTCACCCTGAATGGCAGGGTCGGCCGTGATCGGTTACGGCAGAGAACAGGGGGCTCCGGTGGAAGCACGGATGTGGAACGGACTGGTCGGCGTGGTGGAGGAGGCGTACACCGCCGGGCTGGGCGAGGGCACCGTGCCGCGGCCGCTCATGATGCCGCTGGTGCGCAGCGAGCTGGTCGGGATGATTTGGGTACGCCCGCTCAAGGTCGGCGAGGACGCGCTCACCGGAATCGCGGAGCTGTCGAACATCGCCGCGGCGGCCGGTGCGGACGAGGTGGTGCTCGCCTGGGAGACCCACGACGTCGCCACCGCCTGCGAGCTGCCCATCGTCGGCCCGGCGCCGTGCCTGAACATGGTGCGCGCCACCCGCGACGGGCACGTGCTGCACCAGTTCCCCTACAGCGAGCAGCTCCTGGCGCGCAGCCCCGAGGGCTGGGCATCGGTCGCCCCCGACTGGAGGCCGGCCCCCGCGCCGCAACCCGGCGGCGAGCTCGTGCCGCCCATCCAGAGCGCGGTGAACTTCTCCTTCATCCCGATCGAGCTGGACCATCCCGACCCGTTCGGCGTCACCGTCGTGCTGATGGAGGAGGACGGCTACCGCATCAGCCTGACCGAAGCGTTCGCCCGCTGAGCCCGTGGCACGGGACTTCGACGACGACGTGCCCCGCCGAATCCAGGACGCGAACGAACTGATCAGTGCCCGCCAGCGGGACGCCGACGAACGGATCTACGTGGTGACCACCGACCTCGTCATCGACGCTCAGGAGCAGCTTGCCCGGCGGCGCCGGCTGGACCGCATCTGGCGCGCCGGGGCGGCCATCAGCTGGCTGTCCTTACTCGCCGCGGTCATCGGC
Source organism: Streptomyces sp. NPDC006510 (assembly GCF_040611955.1). Taxonomy (NCBI): domain Bacteria; kingdom Bacillati; phylum Actinomycetota; class Actinomycetes; order Kitasatosporales; family Streptomycetaceae; genus Streptomyces; species Streptomyces sp. NPDC006510. The sequence continues at coordinate 1,292 of NZ_JBEXPH010000393.1, forward strand.
ACAGGCATCGCCTGGTTCACCACGGGCGACCCGGCGCGGTTCGTCGTGGGTGACTTGATCTGCGGCGGCCTGCTCCTGATGTCCCTGTTGGCGCTGGTCGGCGTCCACTTCGCCGGGCGGGACGTGTCCACCCTCCAGCGACTGGAGGCGCATCTCGCCTCCGCGCAGGAGTCGCTGTGGAAGCAGAAGGTCAGGAACAACCCGGCCCTGGGCGACCGGCGCAAGCTCTACCGCGAGGAAGTCACGACCGCGATCGAGCAGTACCAGGTCGACAGCCGCAAGTACCGGCGGATCCACAACGGCCTGCAGACCCTTATCATGATCGGCTCGGCCTCCACGAAATCGCGGCCCTGGACACCGGCAAGGAGCTGACCTGGCAGAGCGTCACCCTGACCGTCATCAGCTTCGCCATCACGGTGGCCGCGATGTTCACCGGCTACTACAAGTTCCGCGAGCGCAGCTACTTCCTCCAGCAGACCGCCGACGCCATCGAGGAGGCCGTCCGACTCGGCATCGGGCCGTACAGCGAGTACGGCCCCGGCCGGGAGGACGAGGCGCTGAAGCTGTTCACCCAGCGCGTCGAGGACCACCGCAACGAGCAGCGGCGCCGCCAGCAGCAACTGGATCAGCCCGCCGACCAGAGCGCACCCACCGGCCAGCCATCGGCCTGACCACAGCGCTTCTGCGCGGACCGACACCCGGCCGGTGCTTTTCGGGGCTGACCCGTCCAGGCGTGAGGCCGGACCGGCAGAGCGGCCCGGCCTCACGTCACCGACCGGTCAGGGCGTCAGGTCCAGGACGCGGACCGGCTCTCCCTCCCACCGGTTCGGGGCGGTGGTCGCAACGATCGCACCGTCGGGACGGTCCGCGGTGGGCTGCGCCGCGTACTGGCTGTGCGCCGCGGCCCACGTCTCCTGCTGCGCGATCGCGAGAGCGGCCGGCAGGTCCAGGTCCAGGACAGTGATGCCGGGCAGAGACACCAGGTGTTCCGCCGTGCCGGGGCGTGCGCGGTCGGCTTCGACGAGCGCGCACGCCGGGGCGTAGAGGAACCAGCCAGGTTCGGCATGAGCCCGGTGGATGAGGCGGGATGCGAGGACGTTGCCCTGGCCCGCCGCGGCCATCGCCGTGTCGTCCAGAACGATGTGCATGGCGTCGCTCACCGGGCAGTCACCCGGGCCAGGCGCCGGTCCAGCTCACTGTCCAGGTCATCCTGCTCGGCAGTGGTGGGGGCGTAGCCGTTCCACTTCTTCAGCGCGGCCCGGGCCTTCTCGGCACGCTCGGCACGCTCGGCCGGGGTCAGCATCGTTTCGGCCAGGCGTGCCAGGTAAGCGCGCAGCGACAGACCCTCAGCGGCCGCGATCGCGGCAAGCCGGTCCTTGGCCTCTTCGGGGATACGGACATTGGCATCGGACATCGTCGTACTCCTTCCCATCCTCCAAGAGTACGGGTACGTACCCGTACCCGTCATGAGGGGGGCGAA
>NZ_JBEXPH010000394.1:0-2730 GCF_040611955.1 Streptomyces sp. NPDC006510
CGGGGGGGGCGGGGGGGGGCGGGGGGGGGGGGGGGCGCGCGGGCCGCCCCGGGGGCCCCGCCCCCCCCCGGGGGCCCCCGCGGCGCGGTCGCCGGAGATGACGGGGGTGATCGCGCCGGGCCGCACCCGGCCGTGGTGGTACGTCGTCAGCATCCGCCGGTAGCGCCGGAGCTGCCGGTCGAGTTCGAGGTAGGCCGCGGCTCCGTCCGTCTTGATGTCGATCAGCAGCTGCACGGGTTCGCGGTAACCGGGGTGGACCGTGCCGTGGTTGGCCCGGACCCTCGCCAGCAGCGGGTCCAGGTAGAGCGAGGCGAGGGTGCGGGCGGGATCGAGGTCGGTGGCCTCGTGGGCGACCAGCAGTTCCCCGTCCACCAGGAAGATGTCGGCCTCGACGCTGGTGAAACCGTGCGTGAGCGCGTCGTACAGGGGGCGCGTGTGCAGGTAGTCGTTGTGCGCGTGGGCCCTGCGCAGCGCCCGCGGCCGGTCACGTCCGGCGGCCGGGGACGCGGTGGCCGCTTCGGAAGCGGTGGCCGCCTGAGCAGGCAGGAACGCGCCTGCGGCCACGGTGGCGAGCGCGGTGGTGACGACGCTTCGGCGGGTCGGGAACGCCATGGATTCTCCCGGGAGCGAGTGGTGGACCGGACGGGCGGACGCGACCGAGTATGCGACGGTGACAGCCGCAACGGGCAGACACCTCACAAGAGTTGATCCGGTCGTCGCCCGCCCGTCGACTGCCGTTCCCCCGATCAGGCCGGGAGCGTCCAGCGCTGGTTGGCGCCGCCGGTGCAGGTGTGGATGCCGAGCGGGGTGCCGTTGGCGCTGCCGCCCCCGTAGGCGTCCAGGCATTTCCCGGTGGCGGGGTTCACGAGGGCCGCTCCGTCGACCCGCCACTGCTGGGCGGCCGAGCCGTCGCAGACCGCGGTCCGCACGGTGGTACCGCTCACGGTCATGCAGTGGAACTGCGCACGGAGCGTTCCGTCGGCGGCCCGTACCCAGTTCTGGTTGTTTCCGCCGTTGCAGCTCCAGAGGTTCAGCTGTGTGCCCGTGGTGCCACCGGGAATGTCGACGCAGGCGCCCCCGATGCCGGTGATGGATCCGGACGACGAGTTGCCGATGCCGTCCTCGTGCACGCTGCCGCCGCCCTGGCCGCTCACCTCGGCGCCGCTCGAACAGGTACTGCTGACGCTGGTGGAGCCGAGGGCGGCGGTGACGGTTCCGCTGCCCGCCGAGCCGCTGGGCAGGTCGAAGAGGGCCTTGGAGTACGGCGAGTCGGCGCAGGTCGCGGCGTTGTTGTTCCAGTCGAAGTACTCGACCCAGTCGACCATTCCACCGGTGGCGACCTTCGCGCCGGTGCCGGTCTGCAGACTGCCGAGGACGAATGAGGTCCCTGCCGTGGCATCGGTGATCGTGGCGCGGTACCAGCCGGCCGTCGTGTCGGGGGCGATGCGGAAGCGGTAGTGGTGCCCGGCCGTGAAGCGCTCACCGAGCCGGCAGGTGTAGCCGGTGCCGCCCTCGGCGAACGTCTGGCAGTAGGTGCCGGCGCTTCCCGGCCTGCCTCCGGTGGAGTCCCAGAGCGAGAAGAGGAACAGGCCGCCGCCGGAGCGGTTGCGCTGCATGCCGATGTAGCCGCCGACCCCGTTGGTGAAGCCGAACTGGTGGGACCAGAAGACATTCGCCCGGCCGGGGTCGGACTGGACGGTCGTTCCGAAGGTGACCTCGTCGAGGCCGGTCGTCCCGGCCGGGAACGTGTAGTTGCTGTACGAACCCGGGGTCTGGCCGGCCGCGGCGGACGGCCCTGCCAGGCCCAGACAGCCGGCGACGGCGAGGATCACCACCACGACGGTGGCGCGCGCTCTGTGCATGTCCCACTCCTTGTCCGGACGGGCCGGCCCGCCCTGGCCATGGACTCGTTTTTGGTCATGGACTCGTCAACAAGAGTGGGGGTGCGCCCCGCACCAGGGGCATGGACTTGTCCGGTCGGGCTGATGGACTTCTGCGGTGCCCCCGGTCCGGTGCACTCCCGCCGGACGGGGAAACGGAGGAGCGGAGGCGCTTGTTCATGCGCCTCCGCTCCCAAGTCCCGCAGTGCTACGGGGCGTTCACTCTCCCGCCGTTACGGTGCGGGCAGTTCCACGAGTCCGGCGATGGTCTCGCGGTGCTTCCCGGCCGTGCCGTAGGCGATCGAGTCGGCCTTGGCGCGCTTGAGATACAGATGCACCGGGTGCTCCCAGGTCATGCCGATGCCGCCGTGCAGCTGAACGCACTCCTCCGCGGCGTGCACGGCGACTCCGGAGCAGTACGCCTGGGCGACGGCCACCGCCAACGGGGCGTCGGGGCTGCCGGTCGCGAGGGCGTCCGCGGCGTTCCGTGCGGCGGCGCGGGCCGACACCACCTCCAGCCAGAGCTGCGCCATGCGGTGCTTGAGCGCTTGGAACGAGCCGACCGGCCGGTTGAACTGGTGCCGTTCACGGGTGTGGCGGACCGTCTCGGTCAGGCACCACTCGGCGAGTCCGAGCTGTTCCGAGGCGAGCAGTCCGGCGCCCGCCAGCAGACCCCGGCGCACGGCGGCGACCGCGGACGCGCCGTCGGCCAGCCGGGTTCCGGCAGCCCCGCGCAAGGTGACGGTGGCGAGCGGGCGGGTCAGGTCGAGCGGAACGAGCGGCTCTACCGCGACCCCTTCGGTGCCCACGACCGACGGCCTGTACGCGGCCGAGGCGGGCGCCGAAGGGG
>NZ_JBEXPH010000395.1:0-2690 GCF_040611955.1 Streptomyces sp. NPDC006510
GGTTCTGGCTCACTTTCCGTGGGAGCTAACTGAGTGTGATGTCAATGGCTCCCCAGGCCGTGAGCAACAGAGACTCGGAGTCACGTGCTCACGGCCATCGCTGCGACGCCTGATCGCCGTTCTCTTGGTAGCGCTGCGACGGCAGAATACGGAGGTGGACTCTGACCTTTACCCTGATGTGGTTGCTGTGGGCAGCCTGGCCGCAGCACTGGAACAGCTGGCGGCCGAACTCGGTGTCGATCTCACGGTGGTACCCGGCGACTGGGGCCCACGCGTTTCGGCTGGCATCGCCTCGTCGGTCCCTGAGCGCAAGCCGCTATCCGTTCACCTCGGGGCCGAGAGCCGCTGGTTCGGTGTCTCCGGCTGGAGCCGCGGAGTCGAGCTCATCACCGGCGCCACGCCCGACTTGGCGGATGTCGTCAGGGCCGGAGCGGCGTGGGGACAGGGCAGGAGCCTGCGGGAGCTGCGGACGGAACTGCCGTTTCTGCGCTCCAGCGAGCGTGCCGAAGCTCACGAACGCGGGCCGGACGCGGTGGTGGAGCTGCAGTGGCGCATGATGCGGGAGCAGGCGGCCGAGGAACCGGGTTTCACAGGGTTCGGCGAACTCGTGGAAGCGGCTCATGCCGAACCGCGGCTACGGCAGCTCTATGTGTTCTCCAGCCACTGGACGCTTGGCTTCAGCTCGTGCACCGGATACCCGTCCCGCAATGAGGTGGCCATCGTCCCGTCGTACGAAGGCAGTCCATTCCGCCTGAAGAGGCATCCTCTCTCCGACGACGTTCTCGGCGAGGCCGCCACGGCAGAGGAAGCCGTCGCCCTGGCGGTGCGCCACCTCCCCGCCGATCTTGGCCCGGCCGTCGCGGGAACCGCCGAACAAGATGGATGACGAGCGGGAACCAAGTCACTGGCCGTCACCGATCCCATGGCCAGTTGGCTCCCCGTCAGACGGCTGCGGACGGGGGAACCTAACTGGCTACCCACAGTGGTCTGACCTGCGCTTCACGAGTAGAGCAGAACGCGCTTGCGGAGGAGATGAAAGCCGGCCCGGCCGAACATTTGGCGTTTGAGCATCTTGATTCGGTTGACGTGGCCTTCGACGACGCCGGAGTTCCAGGGCAGGCTGAGGCCGGCGATGACTGCATCGCGGTCACGGTCGATGCCTGCGGCGAGTGTGTGGAGACTGGGCAGGTCATCTCGCCGGACGGCATCGAGCCACTGCGGCAACAGTCGGCCCTCGCGCTCCGTGAGCATCTGGGCGAAGGCGCGGACGTGGCCGCTGAGGGCGTCCAGTTCAGGGCAGTGGACCAGAACGGCTTTGAGCCGCAGGCGCTCCGCCTCCGTGAGGCTCTCCGGCCGGCGGAGGATCCATCCAGCGACGACGCGGGGTGACGGTGGCCGAGCTGTGACGGGGCCCGGAGAGAGCCGTTTGTCCCGGAAATAGGCGCGAACCCGCTGGTAGCTGCCCTGATAGCCGAGCGGCACGATCTCCTCCCACACCGTCCAGGCGTTCGTGCAGCCCTGGTTCCAGCGGTCATCCAGGTAGGGCTTGAAGGCGTCGAGTTTGGAAGGCCTGCCCTGCCACTGCCCGTGGAACAGGTCTTCCGGGGCGGCTGCGTCGGCGAAGAGCTTCACGGTGCGAGATGTCATACGAAGTCGGCGGCCGATCGCCCTCCGGCTGAGCCCGGCTGCTAATAGCTCGTGGACCGTCGCGTGCTTGACACGAGTGCGGTCGGCAAAGCGGTGTCCCCTCGGCCAAGGCGAGTCGGAGGGGTTTTCGAGCTTCTTCGGCTCGGGTGTCGGCTGGGCTGGATCCGGCGCCAGGACCTGCAGGCATCTGCGGTGATCGGCGACGCATCGCTCGGCGGCCTCGCTCAGGTTGTGCCAAAGATGCCACCGGTCCGCCACCTGCACCGCCTGCGGTGCCCCGGCCGTGGCGCCCTCGGCGAAGAACGGCGCACGATCGCGGCAGACCACCTCAACCGTGGGCCGCTTCGCGAGCCAAGCGGCCAGGCTGGACGCCTCCCGGTCGGGCAGCAGGTCCACTGGGCGCCGGCTTTCGACGTCGACCAGGACGGTCCCGTAGTGGCGGCCTTTGCGGGTCGCGTACTCATCGACGCCGACCACCCGCAGGGCCGGAACTTCGGGGTCGGGTAACGCTTCGACCAGCCGCAGTACCGTACTGCGGCTCACGGACACGCCGAACACGTTCGCCAGGCGGGCACCGGCCCGACCGGCGAGCGCGAGGCCGACCGCGGCCAGCGCTGACCGCAGGCGCTCGGTCCGCCGGCCGTACCGACGGGTCAACCCTGGCAGCTGCTCGGCAAAGGTTCGCCTCCCGCATGAGATGACCGGGCAGAGGAACCTGCGGACGCGCAAACAGAGAGCGACTCGTCTGCCTCCGCTGGGCACATCAGCGGGAAAGCGCAGATAGGTGCTGTGAACCCGCTGTGACCAGCTCCCACATCCTGGACAGACGGCCCCAGCCGCCGTGCTTCGGGCCTCTATGTGTACCGCCTCGTCGTTCACGGCTACGGATAGCACCGCCACATCAGCAATTGACGGGAACAGCAACTCCTCCAGCCGGAGCACCACTTCTTCCACGGGCCGAACTGTCAGCCGCACCGCACCCGGTACGGGTCAATTCCGGGCAACTTTCCATGGCCCACTTGCCCGACAATCGTCACCCAGCG
>NZ_JBEXPH010000396.1:0-2664 GCF_040611955.1 Streptomyces sp. NPDC006510
GCCCGTGCCGCCGCACGCCGCGCGGTGATGCCCGGCGAGCGGCACGGGCGTTCGCCCGGCGGACCCGTCCGGTGACTGATCCTCCGTCAGGCCAGTGCGGCCAGCGGATCGTCCAGCACGGGCTGCCAGGCCAGTTCCGCCGCACCGACCAGGCTGTTGTGGTCGAGCGTGCACGGCAGGATCGGCACACTGCCGCTCCGTCCCCACAGGCTGCGGTCGGCGACCACCGCACGCAGCCGCTCCGGGTCCGCGTCGAGCAGGGCGCGGTGCAGTCCGCCGAGGATGATGCGGTCCGGGTTGAGGATGTTGACCAGGCCGGCGAGCCCGAGGCCGAGCCGGTCGATCAGCTCCTCGGCCGCGCCCCGTACCGCCGGGTCCTCGTACTCCGTGCGCAGCAGATCACCGGCCTGCTTGAGCAGCGACTCCTCCGGACCGGGTTCGCGCCGGGCGGCGACGAGGAAGGCCAGCGGGTCGGTCTCGACGTCCAGGCAGCCGCGCCCGCCGCAGTGGCAGGGGCGCCCCTCGGGGTTCACCGTGAGATGGCCCACCTCCAGCGCGAGTCCCGAACTCCCGGTGTGCAGGCGGCCGTCGAGGACCAGGGCGCCGCCCACTCCCCGGTGCCCGGTGGCCACGCAGAGCAGATGCTGGGCGCCCCGGCCCGCGCCGTGCCGGTGTTCGGCGAGCGCGGCGAGATTGACGTCGTTCCCGGTGAACGCGGGTCCGGGGATGCCCGCTCCACGTACGCAGTCGGCGAAGATCTCGCTCACCGGGGCGCCCGCCGGCCAGGCGATGTGCAGCGGGTTGAGCGCGGTGCCCTCCGGTTCGGCGACCGCCGACGGAACCGCGAGGCCCGCTCCGACGCAGCGCAGTCCGCTGTCCCGCAGCAACCGGGCACAGTCGTCGACCACTTCACCGATGACCTGCGCCGGGTCCGCCGTGACGGTGACACAGCCGGGAGCGGTGGCCACCAGCCGCCCGCCCAGCCCGACGAGCGCGGCCCGGAATCCGTCGGCGTGCACCTGGGCGGCGATGGCGACGGGTCCGGACTCCCGGACGGACAGCCGGTGCGAGGGGCGGCCCTGCGAACCGGCGGCGGAACCGGGCCGGGAGTCGACCCGGATCAGGCCGAGCGCCTCCAGTTCCGCGGCGACCGCACCGGCCGTCGCCCGGGTGACGCCGAGCTCGGAGGTGAGGACGGCGCGGGTGGGCGCGCGTCCGGTGTGGACCAGTTCCAGCGCGGGTCCGAGCGCGCTTCGGCCTCTCTCCAGCTTTGTCCGGGTGGTGGACACCTTGCCGTTCATGGGGGCGAGTCTCCCATGGTCCGGGGCAGGGCCGACGCCCCGGTGGCGCGGCCGCGCCCCCGCGACGCCCGGCACGCGCCCAACGCCGCGGACCGCACCCCGCGCGCGTACGGCGGGACTTCGCGGACGCGCCCTCGATCCGCCGCACGGACCCCTGGTCCGGACCGGGCCGGATCCGGGCGGGAAGGCACTCGCGGCAGCGGGGGACGGCCGTCTTGCGCCCGCTGTCCCGGCGCCCCTATGCTGAGTTTGTGCCGCAACTAAACAAACTGCGGACGGCCCTACCGGGGGGACCGGGCGGAAACACCGCCGCACCTCCGTCGGCCCGCCTCCGTACCGCCCTCACCGTGTTCTTCGCCCTCGACGGTTTTCTCTTCGCCGGCTGGGTGGTCCGTATCCCGGCCATCAAGCAGCAGACCGGCGCCTCCGCCACCACCCTGGGCCTCGCCCTGCTCGGAGTGTCCGCCGGGGCCGTGGTGACCATGATGTTCACCGGCCGACTGTGCCGGCGCTTCGGCAGTCACCTGGTGACCGTGGTCTGCGGCGTCCTCCTCTCCCTCGCCATCGCCCTGCCCGCGCAGACGCATTCGGCGCTCGCGCTCGGCCTGGTCCTGCTGGTCTTCGGCGCCGCGTACGGCGGGATGAACGTGGCGATGAACAGCGCCGCGGTCGATCTGGTCGTCGCTCTGCGGCGCCCCGTGATGCCCGGCTTCCACGCCGCCTTCAGCCTCGGCGGTATGGTCGGCGCCGGGCTCGGCGGGCTGGTCGCGGGCGGCCTCTCCCCCGCCACGCATCTTTTCGTTCTCACCGGGGTCGGACTTCTGGTCACCGCGGCGGCGGGGCCGGTGCTGCTGCGCCACCCAACGCCCCGGCCCGCGATCGGGGCCGACGGGACCGAAGCGCCGCGGCGGCTGGACGGAAGGGCCCGCCGACTGGTGCTCCTGTTCGGCGTGATCGCGCTCTGCACCGCCTACGGCGAAGGCGCGCTGGCCGACTGGGGCGCCCTCCATCTGGAACAGGACCTGCACGCCCACCCCGGCGTAGCGGCCGCCGGCTACTCCCTGTTCGCGCTGGCCATGACGGCGGGCCGGCTCAGCGGCACCGCACTGCTCGAACGGCTCGGCCAGACCCGCACCCTCGTCGTGGGCGGTGCGACAGCCGCCGCCGGAATGCTGCTCGGCTCACTCGCCCCCACCACTTGGGCAGCCCTCCTAGGCTTCGCCGTCACCGGTCTCGGACTGGCCAACATCTTCCCGGTCGCGGTCGGCCGGGCCGGTGAGCTGGCCGGACCCGGCGGGGTGGCCGCCGCGTCGACGCTCGGCTACGGCGGCATGCTGCTCGGGCCACCCGCGATCGGCTTCCT